>JBDSBK010000138.1:0-12074 GCA_039921645.1 Dokdonella sp. | reverse complement strand
CGACCCTGCGTCGCCGTGTCGAATTCCGGATGCCATTGAACGCCGAGCACGTAGCGATGTCGTGACGATTTGATCGCCTCGATGCAGCCATCGTCGGGACACGCGGCTTCCTGTTCGAGTCCGTTGCCCAGGCGATGCACGGCTTGTCGATGCGCCGAACAGACCCTGCCGCGACGCGCTCCGAACAAACGCACAAGATATCCGTCGTCGTTCAATTCAACGTCGTGCGCGTGCGCGGCATAGATGGCCGGATTGCTGTGATGCGCGGCTTGCGCCTCGGGAAGCACCCGCAGCGAGCCACCGAAGGCGACATTGAGGAGCTGCATGCCGCGACAAATACCCAGCACGGCCTTGTCTGCGGCGATGAACGCAGCGACCAGGTCGAGCTCGAATCGATCGCGCGCGAGGTCATGCTCCGACAACGCCTCAGCGGGTGTCGAAGCGATGTTGCCGCCTCCCTGCAGGAGGAGACCGTCGCACGCGCCTGCATACGCGTTCGCGATACGGGTTGCGAGTGTCGGTGATCGCGGCAGACAGGTGCCAACGACAAGCGCGCCCGCATCGGTCAGGCGCTCGAGCAGGGTGCGCTCGAAGAACAGCTGTTGCTGGCGCCAGGCACCGCGCGCACCTTGCTCGCCTGCGAAGAGGCGGGGAGCAACGGCGATGCGTGGAGGATGCGCCGGAAATGCTGCGGATTCGCTCATGCGCGCGGTGTGAAACGTCGACGGCCGATCATAGCCGCAACCTTGGCGCGGCTTCGTTAAGCGTTCGCAACTAAAACAAATCCCCTTGAGCCGACGCTGCGCGCGGCGGCACGAAGCGCGACGTATCCAGCGCCAGATCGCGCACGTGGTTGATGCCGTTCTTGCGGCAGGCCAGATGGAAACGTTGCCGAATCAGTTCGGCGAACTCGCCTTCGCCGCGCATGCGCGAACCGAAGCGCGCATCGTTGTCCTTGCCGCCACGCATCTGCCGGATCAGGCTCATCACGTGTTCGGCGCGCTCGGGTACGTTCAGGGCGAGCCAGTCGCGGAACAGATCCTTGAGCTCGTACGGAAGGCGCAACACCGTATAGCCCGCGCGCTTCGTGCCCGCGTCCGCGGCGCGTTCGAGGATCTGCTCGATGTAACGGTCGGTCACCATTGGAATGATCGGCGCGACCATCACGCCGCACGGCACGCCCGCTGCATTGAGGTTCGCGACGGCTTCGAGGCGCCGGTGCGGCGCACTCGCGCGCGGTTCCAGCGTGCTTGCGAGGCGGTTGTCGAGCGACGTCACCGACACGAACGCGTGCACGAGATTCGCACGCGCCATCGGCACGAGGATATCGAGGTCGCGCTCGATCATCGCGTTCTTGGTGATGATCGTGCACGGATGGCCGCATTCGGCGAGCACTTCGAGGATGGAACGCGTGATCTTGTAACGGCGCTCGATCGGCTGGTAGGGGTCGGTGTTGGCGCCGAGATTGATCGGCGAGCAGACGTAGCCGCGCTTGCCCAGCTCGACGCGCAGCAACTCGGCCGCGTTCGTCTTCGCAAAAAGCCGGGTCTCGAAGTCGATGCCGGCGGAAAGATTCAGGTACGAATGCGACGGCCGCGCGTAGCAGTAGACACAGCCGTGTTCGCAACCGCGATACGGATTGATCGACTGCTCGAAGCGGATGTCCGGCGAATCGTTGCGGCTGATGATCGTGCGCGCTCGTTCTTCGCTGACCTGGGTCGCCGGTCGCGGCGCATCTTCGTCTTCGCGATGCCAGCCATCGTCCTCGCGCGTCTTGCCGATCGACTCGAAGCGGCCTTCGGGGTTCGACGCCGCGCCACGACCCTTGATGCGTACGGGCTGATCGAGACGAATGGGATCTTCGGGTGGTTGTGCGGGTTTCATCGGCATGCGCACGCAGTATGCGTGGCGGCGTCTCAGGGTCTGCGAAAGGGCCGACGTAGGCAGCCGTTCAATGAGCCGTGCAACCGGATGGCGCCGCCGTGCGTATCTTCGATCATGAACCCGGCGCCGCGCCGGCGGAGTCGTCTTGCATGAGCTTGCATCTGCGTCGCTGGATCGCCCTGGCCATGGTACCTCTGATGTGCGGTTGCCAGGCCGCGTTTTTCCGCGTCGTCAATGCGGGCGGTGCGTCCGCCACGGCGCAAACGCGGGTGTATGCGCCGCAGCATGACCTCAAGCTCGATGTCTATCGGCCATCGCAAGCGACGACTGGCGCGCCGGTCGCGCTGTTTTTCTACGGCGGCAGCTGGCGCAGCGGCAGCCGCGATGAATACGCGTTCGTCGGCAAGGCGCTTGCGGCGAGCGGCATCCTCACCATGGTCGCCGACTATCGCAAATATCCGCAGGGGCGCTTCCCCGATTTTGAAACCGACGCGGCGGTCGCGACACGCTGGGCCATCGATCATGCGCGCGAATGGGGCGGCGATCCGGCGCGCGTATTCCTGATCGGCCACTCTGCGGGTGCGCAGATCGTCGCGCTGCTCGCGACCGATGCGCGCTATCTGGCTGCCGAAGGCTTGAGGCCGAGCCATCTCGCTGGTGTCGTCGGCATTGCCGGACCGTACGATTTCCTGCCCCTGACCGATCCGAAAATCAAGGAGGTGTTCGGCGCGGATTCGACATGGCCTGCGTCGCAGCCGGTCAATTTCGTCGACGGCGACGAGCCGCCGTTCCTGCTGCTCAATGGCTCCGGCGACCGCGTCGTCGATCCGCACAACAGCGCATCGCTGACGCAGCGGCTGAAAGCGGCCGGCGTCGGCGTGGTGCACAAGGAGTATCCCCGCGTGGGACATTTCCGCATCCTCGCCGCGATGCGCTATCCCGCGTTGTCGCCGACACTCGCCGATGTCGCCGACTTCATCCGGCACACGCCGGCCGCTGCGGAAAAAGCGCGAGCGCCACACACCTCCGACGAGCCGTAGGGCCGCCGTCAGTTCAAGCGTTGCCGCTGAGCATGCCGTGCTTGCCGAGGTCCTGCGGATCCTTGCTCAGCATGCCCTTGGCGAAATCCAGCGCGCGCGTCACGAAGTTGCCGGCGGATTCCCAGTACGCGGCATCCTTCACGCGGATGCGCAGCACGATCAGGTTGGGATCGTCCTTGCCTTGCGGAAAGAAGATCTTCTGCGGCGTCGACCAGAGTTCGTCGATGGTCTTGCGGTCGCGATCGATGCGCGCGCGGCCGCGGATCGACACGTAGCGCTGCGCGGTCGGATGCGCGTAGCTGAGATTGACGTCGGGATTCTCGGCGAGTTCCTCGATCTTGTGGCTGTCGGCGCCGGTGAAAAACACCAGCTCGCCGCTGGAATCGAACGAAAGCGTCTGCAGCGGTCTGCTCACCATCGAGCCGTCGGAGGCGTGCGTCGTCAGCATCGCCGTATCGATGCCGTCGATGAGTTCGGCGAGCTTGCGCAGATCGGCGGTGGCGTGATGTTCGTTCTTCATGGCGAATCCAGTAACGGTCGGGCACCCACCCTCGCGCGCAGCGGGTTAATACCGGATGAAGCGGCCCGGGATGAAGCCTCGTTTTCCGCGACCGGTCGCGCATTTCGAGCGATCGGCGATGCGCGCTTAAGCTGGGTAAAGGGAAGGGTTGCTAATTCGTTGTCCTGCGCCGGTGCGGATTGCGGCGCACTCATTGGCTGAAGAGGGTTCGCGATGAAACGTGCCGCAGTGAAGAAGACCGCAGCGAAGAAGGCAGCAGCGAAGAAGGCAGCAACGGGCGCCGCCAAAAAGGCCGTGAAGAAGGCATCGGCGAAGAAGGCGGTGAAGAAGGTCGCCTCCAGGGCGCCGGCGAAGACTGCCCGCGCAGCGCCGACGCGCGCGACAGCGAAATCCCCCGTTGCGAAGAAGGCGGTTGTAAAGAAGGCCGTCGCAAAGAAGGCTGCCGGGAAACGCGACGTCGCTTTGCCAAGGCCCGGATCGAAAAAAACGAGCGTCAAAAAGAAGGCGGCCGCGAAAGCCGTCGCAAAGACGTCTGCGAGAGCGCCGCTGAGCAAGCGTGGGTCGTCGTCCGCCAAGTCGATGCCTTCGAAGACGCTATCGAAGGGCAAGGCTGCGAGCACGAAGAAAGTGACGCTCCCGCTTCAGCGGGTCAAAACAGCGCCTCCGACAACCGCAGCGAACGCCAAACCATCGGCAATCGCCGTCACTCCAGGCAAATCAGCGGCGCCCGACATGCGCAAGACGTCGGTGACGCTGCCGCCGCAGCCGACGCGCGCAGTACCGGTCAAGCCGACTGCGCCTGCCGTGCGCCCAGCACCGGCCGCACCGGATCATGGAACCTCCGATGCCGGCCCCGTGAGTCCCGAAGTGGCGGCGGCGCATTTCCAGGAACTGCTTCGCGCCAAACAGGAGCGCGTGCGCCAGGGGCCGTCGTATCCTGCCGCCAACCCGTACACCGGCCGTCACGGTGGGTCGGGCGCGAACGGGCATGCGGATCTCGACAGTCACGCTCCGCCGCTGTCGAACACGCCCGAACCCGAAGCCGTCTACGGCGCCAGTACGACGCATGGTCGCGGCAATCAGGGCATGCGCAAGCCGAAATGAGGTGGTTGCGACACGCGCGGGACGATTGCGCATCGCTGCAGGGCTTGCTTCTCTCGAGGGCGGCGGTTGCGAATCGCCGTCCTCGCAGTTCGGTTCGATCCGCCACGAGCGTGTGCTCAGCTGTCTTGCACCTGGTCTGCGCGTGCGAGTAGCCGATCGAGCTGGTTCGCAAACGCCTGCCGATCACGCTGGTTGAACGTGGCGGGACCGCCCGTCTGTACGCCCGCACCGCGCAGGTCGGCCATGAAATCGCGCATCGACAATTGCTGGCGCACGTTCTCGTTCGTGTAGAGCTCGCCGCGCGGATTGATCGCCGTGATGCCTTTCTCGACGACCGCGGCGGCGAGCGGAATGTCCGCGGTCACAACGAGATCGCCGGGTTCGGCCCAGCCGGTGATGGCCGCGTCGGCGACATCGAAGCCCTGCGCGACGGTGCGACTGCTGATCAAAGTGGACCGCGGCACGGCCAGCGTCTGGTTCGCGACGAGGATCAATTCCACGCGTGCGCGCTCGGCGGCTCGATAGAGGATCTCCTTGATCACCTTCGGGCACGCGTCGGCGTCGACCCAGATTTTCACGAGCAGGTGTTCATGAGCAGGCTTTCAGCGAGCGAACCATCATGAGCCGGCTTTCACCTGCGGGTCTTCACGCACGGGTTGCGTCAGGCGCAGGGCTTCATCGACGCGGTTTGCGCGACGAGCGCCGCGTTGCAGCCGCGGGCGTTTCCAGCAGCTTGCGCAGCGCCGCGTAGGCTTCGGGCCGGTTCAGCAGTTCCAGATGATTCATGCCGTAGCCAACCCACTGCCGCTCCGCTGCGAACGCGAGCGCGCGCGCCGGATCGGCGTGCCGTCCGAGTCCGCTCGCGACCGGCACGAGACCGTCGCCGAGCAGGCGGTCGCCCAGGTCATCGGGGCGGCGTCCGGTGCTCGCGGCGAGCGCGGCGCAGGCGACGCCGCTCGGCAATGCGACGGTGCGCGGCAACGCGGCGTTCGCGGCGAAACGATCGACGTCGAGCCAGTCGTCATCGACGAGGCTGCCGTGGCGCAGGTCGGTGATGCCGGCGCTGCGCACGCGGCCGAGTGCGGCAAGCGGCGCGCTGTAGCGACTGGAACTCAGGATCATGTCGACCCAGTTGCCGCCGCGCTCCATTGGTGCGCCGTGGTGCGGCGTGCCGATCGAGACCAGGTGTTTGACGACGCGCGGCCAGCGATGCCCGGCGAGTGCGGCGTAGTGGCAAGCGCTGCGCGCGACGAGACCGCCAAGGCTGTAGCCGACCAGCGCCAGTTCGGTCACGGGTGCGGATGCGCTGGAAATCCAGCGTTCGAGCTGCTGCGCCAGTTCGCGTCCATTGGTCGATACGTGCAGGCCGGTGTTGTAACGCAGGTATGCGGTGCGATAACCGAGATCGCGCGCAAGGGCGGCGCCGTGGTCGTGGCCTTGGCGCAACCAGTGCGCATCGTTGAGACAAAGGCCATGGACCATCAGCAGCACGCGGCCACCGTCGCAGCGGGGCAGCTCGATGCCGTCGCGGCGGAACGTCATCGGCAAGGCGAGCGGGTTGGCAGTCGCGGCGAGGTGATCGCCGAGCACGCCGTTCAACGCCGAGACCAAAGCATCCCGCGCCGGCCCTTCGGCCTGCGTGCTGATGCGATCGAGCAGCGGCTGCAGTTGCTCGATCGCCAGGTCGACACCGGAGCCCACCCATTCGGTCAGCGTGCGGATGCTGCGATAGACGAAGCCGGTGATGCCTCGCGTGCGCGCATCGGTGCCGAGCGGCAGCCATGGCAGGCGCGCGATGTTGTGATGCATCGCTTCGACCAGGTCGGTCGCTGCAAGGGTCGCATCGACGGCAAGCCGTGCGCTGCCCTTGAGATCGGATGAAAACATCGGACGCCCGTGATCTTCGTCAAAGCGCCGAGTGTGTGGATGCCGGCGCGCGCGCGCAAGGGGCGCCGCGCCGGCGTGGCTCAGTGCGTCGCGTAAACCTTCATCACGTCCCGGCGCATCGCGGCCTGGCTGTCGCCGCGGCTGTAGAACATGTGGCCGCCCGGGTATTCCTTCACCTGCACGCGGTTCGGATCGCCCATCAGCGGCATCTGGTCGACGATGAGCTTCGAGGCCATGAACGGGCACGACAGGTCGCCCCAGCCGTGCACGATGAGCACCTGCAATTTCGAATCGACGGCGACCGACTGACGCAGCTGCTCGACCGAGCCTTTCTCCATTTCCTTGCCGTCGCGATCCCACAGTCGATTCACTTCGTAACTCAGCGCGTTGTAGCGCGCGGCGTATTTCCAGCCGACCGTGCGCGTGATGAATTCGACCATCGCGGTCGTGGTCGGCGCGATGATCGCGTCGAGGATCGGATCGTTGGTGCGCTGCTCCGGCGAATACGGGAACGGGTCCCAGCCGGTCACGTTGGAATCGTAGCGGCTGCCGAGCTTGCCTTCGGCGCGGAACACTTCGCGCAGGTAGGCCTGCGTTTCCAGGCGCCCGCCGGAACGTCGCACGAACGCAGGATCAAGCCCGGACAATTCGGTGACGCGCTTGACGATGCGTTCGGTCGCGTGCGGGTCGGAGCGCCCCTTGAGCAGATCGGTCACGTAGTCGCCGCGCGTGTAGTCGATGATGTCGGCCATCGCCGCGTCGGTGAGTTTGCCCTGGCGCTCGAGGTTGGCCGCGGAAATGCTCGGCAATGTGAGCATCCACGGCAGCGGCGACAGGTCGCCATTGTCGTTCGCGCTCGGATCGAGATACGGCGACACCAGCACGAGGCCGTTCATCGCGACGCCGAGCTGCGTTTGCAGCGTATGCGTGATGCGCGGGCCGCGGAAGCCGCCGTAGCTTTCGCCGACCAGGTATTTCTTCGACGTGAGGCGGCCGTTCTTGACCAGCCAGTCGTAGATGATGCGCGACAGGTAGTTGATGTCCGCCTCGGTCGAATAGAACTTCTTCTTCGCCTCGCTCTCGGGTATTCGCGCATGGCTGAAGCCGGTGCCGACCGGATCGATGAAGACGAGATCGGTGAAATCGAGCCAGGTGCCGGGATTGTCGACCGCCGTAGCCGGATCGGACGGACTGTTGCCTTCGGCACCGAACTGCACGCGCTTGGGGCCGAGTGCGCCGAGGTTGAGGTACACCGACGATGCGCCCGGACCGCCGTTCAGCGCGAACGTGATCGGCCGATCCTTGCCCGGCATCGTGTAGGCGACGAACATGACGTCGGCGATCGTCCTGCCTTTTTCGTCGAGCACCGGCAACGAGCCGACGGTCGCGTCGTAGCTGAGCTTCCTGCCGTCGACGGTGGTGGTCTCGCGCACGGTCTTGTCCGCCGGAAACGGCGGCAGCTTGATGTCGTCGCCCTTGGCGCCGCCTTTCGCGTCCTTGGCGTCCATGTCCATGCCTGACGTGGCGCCTTCATCGGCCGCCAATGCGATGCGTGGCGCCGCCGCGACGACCATCATGCACGCGGCCAGCAAGGCCGTGCTCGAACGCTTGAACATGTCGGATTCCGATCGACCAGGAGAACGCGCGAGCGTAACGGCAATGCGCGGCGCGACGATGTGCCAAAAGGGGGAGCCGCAGGCCGATGCGGCGCCCCGCTTGTTTCCGGGCCACGTGCCTCCACGTCGAAGCAGCCGCTTGCGGGGGCGGCCCAACCTTTCAGGAGAGTTCCATGTCGATTTCAATGTACCAGGCGTCGGTGCCGGTTTTCATCCGCGCACTGGAAAACCTTTCCGCAATCCTGCACAAGGCCGTGGCGCACGCCGAAGCGAAGAAGATCGATCCCGCCGTGCTGGTCAACGCACGCCTGTATCCGGACATGCTGCCATTGTCGCGTCAGGTGCAGATCGCAAGCGACAACTCGAAGGGTCCCGCGGCACGCCTCGCCGGCGTCGAGCGTCCGGCTTACGACGACAACGAAACCACGTTCGACGAGCTGCAGGCGCGCATCGCGAAGACCATCGCGTTCCTGAAGACACTGACGCCGGCGCAGGTCGACGGCAGCGAAGAGCGCGACGTCACCGTGCAATTCCCCGGCCGCGAAATGCATTTCAAGGGACTGCCTTACCTGCTCGGGTTCGCGTTGCCGAACTTCTTCTTCCACGTAACGACCGCCTACGCGATCCTGCGTGCGAGCGGCGTCGAGCTGGGCAAGCCCGATTTCATCGGCGCGTTGCCGGAATGAGTCTGCGCGCGAGCGGGCCGGCTTCTTTGCAGGTCTTTTCGAGATCTTGAAATTCGCGCGGTAAAAGTCATTGCATCATCGGCGTGTCGAGGAGATTCGCCGATGATGCAAGCCCTCATCCCCAAGATTTTCTATGTTCGAATGGCCGATGGCCTCGACTTGTTCGTCGAGGGCCTCGGTTTCGCCTTGCTTCACCGCGACGAAACGCTCGCGGTCGTCGGTCGAGATCGTTGCAAGGCCTATCTCGTTGAAGATGCAGAGTTCGCAGCGAAAGATCGCCCCGAACTCTCCATCGAGACGGACACAATCGAGTTGCTGCATGCCGAGATCAGCACCAGGCGTCCCGATCTGCTGCATCCGAACGGTCGCACCGTTACGCAAAAGCCATGGGGCGCAATGGAATTTGCGGTACGCGACGCCACCGACGTGTGCGTGATCTTCCGCCAGTGGCCGCAGCAGTGATCCTTGTTGGCGCAACTTTCTCTGGAGCGGCCTCCAGTGAGAACAGCTTCTTGTCGAAGCGACTTCTTGTGATACCAGTCTCTTGCAGGAGCGGCTTCAGCCGCGATGCTTGTTACTGCACGACGTAGCACCATCCCCACCTAAATCCTCCCCTTGAAGGGGAGGACTTCAAAGCCGCGCGCTCAAGCCCTCCCCTTCAAGGGGAGGGTTGGGTGGGGATGGTGTGCGACTCCGCAGGAAGCATCGCGGCTGAAGCCGCTCCTACATTGCTGCGACCATTCCTCTCGTGCAGTCGTGACCAGCGATAGAATGCGCACATGCCTGCATTCTGGTCCTTCCTCGTCGACTGGCTGACCGCGCACGCGATCTCGCCGTTCCTCACCCTGGTTCATCTGGATGGTCTGGCCGGCGATCCGCGCGAGATCGCGGATGCGCTGTTGATCGCCCTCGCGCAGGTGTGCGTGATCGGTTTGATTTTCCGGCCGCTTGAGAGTCTCGCGCCGGCGGAGAAATGGAGTAATCGCAGCCTCACGCGCATCGATCGCACGTATACGCTGGTCATGCTGCTCGGCCTCAATCCGCTGTTCGCGTATCTGGTGCTGACGCCGCTCGCGAACGCGTTTGGCGGCGCGGCCAGCGCCGGCGTCGAAGAGGCGAGCGGTGGCCTCGCGCACTGGCTGCCCTGGTTCGACCAGCATCCACTCGCGCTGTTTCTCGTCTACTACGTCATTTACGACTTCGCCTACTACTGGATGCACCGCACCCAGCACGCGATTCCGTGGTGGTGGGCATTGCACAGCATGCACCACAGCCAGCGACAGATGAGTTGCTGGACGAACGACCGTGGCAGCTATGTCGACGGCTTCCTGCAGTCGATGGTGCTGGCGACGGTGGGCCTGTTCATCGGCGTGCAGCCGGAGCAGTTCGCGCTGCTGATGTTCATCGGTGAGCTCGCGCAGAATTTCTCGCACACGAACGTGCGGTTCGGATTTGGCCGTCTGTTCGAGAAGGTGTTTGTCGACCCGAAGTTCCATCGTCTGCACCACATGCGCGTCGACCCCGATCGTCCCGCCTTGCACGATTGCAACTACGGTCAGGTGCTGTCGGTGTGGGATGTCGTGTTCGGCACCGCGTTGTACGGAGAGCCGCCGCGCGAAACCGGCGTCGGCGATCCCACCGTCGACGCCGACAACGGCCGCGGTCTGCTTGCGATGCAATGGGGTGCGTTTCGCCGCTTCTGGGGTGCGCTGTGGTCGCGGGCCGGATGGAAGCCGGGTGACGTCGCGTTCGACGGGCGCTACACGCCCATCCCGACTGCCCATACCGACCTGCATCATTTCGATCGCGCACCCCTCGCAACCTCAACCGACAGCGGTTAACGCAGTGCGAATGCACCGCCGGGCATGCTCGCGCAAACCCGCCAGGAGAACTGCGTGAACCGATCATCCCGTCCTGCATCCGTGACCCTCGCAGGAATCCTGCTTTCCGGCGCGATGCCGCTGCTGGCGGCCGACGCGCCACTCGCGCCGGACCTGTCGATGGACGTCTACGCGACACCCGCCCAGCGTGTGGACATCGGTGGCAGTCGCCACCTGAATCTGCGCTGCAGCGGCAGCGGATCGCCGACCGTGCTCCTCGAGATCGGCCAGGGCATGACATCGATGTCGTGGCGCAAGGTGCAGCCCTTGCTGGCCGCGCATTCACAGGTGTGTTCCTACGACCGTGCAGGCCTTGGCTTCAGCGACGCCGGCCCGTCGCCGCGCTCGGCACAGGCCGCAGCGGACGACCTGCATGCGCTGGTGCGCGCGGCGCCGATCAAGACGCCATTGGTGCTGGTCGGACATTCGATGGGTGGCAGCATCGTGCGCCTGTACGCGGCGGCGCACGCCGACGAGGTTGCCGCGATCGTGCTGGTCGACCCGGTCGTCGCCGATCTGGCCACGAAGGCACCGGACGTCGCCGCGCAGGAGGCGCAATTGACCGCCGACAACAGTGCGGGCACGCGCCACTGCGTCGAGCTCGCGAAGAGCGGGGCGCTGGCGGGCATGACGCCGCCAGCGGAAGGTTGCGTGCATCCGGCGTATCCCGGATTCAGCCAGAAACTCAACGATTCCGTCCATGCGCGCGACATCAACCCCGTGTTCTGGGAAGCGGCGTTGTCCGAGCGCGAGGCAGACGCGGCAAACAGCGCTGCGGTGCAGGCGCTGAAGCCGCTCGGCAAGGTCCCGCTGATCGTCCTGAGCGCCGACGGCACTCATGACTACCTGCCGCCTGACGCACGCAAGGCGGCCGACGCCGCTTATCGCGATGGCCACCAACGTATCGCCGCGAGCTCGACCCGCGGCCGCGTCGTGCCCGTCGAAAATTCTTCGCACAATGTGCAGGAAGACCGCCCGGATGCGATTGCGGATGCCGTCGCCCGGGCCATCGCGCAGGTTGGGGGGAGCAAGCCACGGTTGTGACGCACTGAAACATTTGCCGGGTGGCGGCGCGTTGGCGGTCAGCGCAGAACGGAGTACCGTAAGCCAAGGGGAGTATCGCGCTGCACCGAACCAACGGTGGCGCATGGGCATGGACCAGGCATGATGGATGCGCAGTCGAGCGAGCGCTTGCAGGGACTTCAGAACGAAGTCCTCGAGGCGATAGCGCGCGGTCAGAGCCTCAGGGCGATCGCCGACCTCCTGTGCATGCGCGTGGAAAGCAACGCGCCCGGCGTCACATGCTCGATCCTGACGGTCGACACCCAGGGTCTGATGCATCCGCTCGCCGGCCCCAGCTTGCCGGACGCGTATTCGCAGGCGCTGGACCGGGTGCCGATCGGGCCGACATCAGGCTCCTGCGGCACCGCGGCGTGGCGCGGCGAGGCGGTCGAGGT
>JBDSBK010000137.1:0-8308 GCA_039921645.1 Dokdonella sp. | reverse complement strand
TGTCGTCGCGTTGCCCACGTACAGCCCCACGCCGGTGTTGTTCAAGAAGATGTTCTTGTACCCCCAGTGCACGTTCCGCCTTGCCTGATTCATTTTCCAGAAATGGGTAATCAGGGTCATCACGCAGACGATCCGCGGCAGTTGAGGGCTAGTTCCAGTGCGGCGTCCACGGAAATCGGGGCACCGCCTGCCGCGCGCAAATCTGTTGAATCAGGTTGCCTTGACGTCCGGCAAGAAACGCTCGACGGTCGGTCACGCCATTCAACGCTCTTCGACTCCCAACGTGATCGGCGGAGCGCGCGCCGACGCGATCTTTCTTGCGGTGCGTTCGTACCGCGATCGTACGCCGCGCATGCCCGCTTGTTGGACGACGCATGATTCGCCGATCGGAATCGTCGAGGCCGCGCAGGCGTTCGGCACCAACGCATCGCGCTGATCCTGTTGATCGACTATCGTCATTTCAGAGCAACTCCCCACGATGCGAGGCGCTCAGCATCTCTCACTGGATGAGCAACTCTGGCCTCAATTACTGAGTATCGCTACAGACCGTCGTGTGTCCCTCTGGGCCGGTGCATGGATGTTTCCGATGAGCAGTGGCGCTGAGCGATATTGCCGAGACCGTCGGCTTTGCCCAGAAGTGATTCCGCGCACACTGCGAGCGGGAAGAAACTTCGTGAGCCATCAAGGAAAGGGCGGCGATTCGGCTTTCGTGTCGTCCGCGAAAACGATCGTGAGATGCCGATCAAGCCATTTTTTCACGCGCAGATGGTTTTTCGACTCGAGATCGCGAGCACATTTCGTTCGCGGCGTGTGGGTGAGTGGGTGAGAGAACGGTCACGCTGACCGGTCTGGTTTGCACAAGGGAAAGGGCTTCAACACAAACGTCGCGAAGAAGCTGCCTGACGCATTCGGCAAAGCCGCAACGCGCAGGAATTCGCAATGGGTTGGCCAGTGAGATCGCACATGCCAGGGGGTTTTATGCGCTTCAGTTCGTGTAACACGATGGTGATGATCTTTGCAGGCGGCGTTCTCATTGGGTGCGCCCACGTCGCTCCCTCCTACAGGCTGGGGGGCAACGTCAATGACGAGCCTCCCTCCCTCGACGATCTGCTCAGAGAGATCAGCTGTGAAATACGCCAAGCCGAAAACATCAAAGGCGGGGGCGCCAAGAAGTTCTTCAATGAGAACTCTTATGTCGTCAGCGTAAATCTGAATGCAGAAATCACGAATGCCCAAGGAGTGACGCCGAGCCTCAACTACATCCATCTGTACGGAAACCCGTCGACGAACTTCACGAAATCCGTTGGCGGAAAGTGGGTCGACACGCAACATCGCTTGTTCAACTTCAACTACACGCTGGACCTGTTCGACTCGCCCGCGGAGCCACCATCAAGTTGCGAGCAGCAGAAGCTCAAAGGCGACCTCGGAATAGTTGGATTGGTGAAGTCGGGAATTGCGCATATCGACGGTTCAACCGATGTATATGCCGGTTTCCCCCTCCGCGAAAGTTTTGGCCACCAAGAAAAACCATCTGCCTCGGTCGCTCCAATTTTCGGAACGACCATCGATTTCACGATCGACTATGGCCTTGGAAATACGGGCCCATCGTGGACTCTGAAAGGTTTCAAGGGCGGCTCCGGCTCGAATGGGTTCGTCAACATTTCCAGGACATCAAAAAACACGCTGATCATTTCCTTTGCTTCCGGTGGAAGGCCGAATCCCGAACCGCCAGTCAGATTCGACGCCCTCGGACATCAGAAGTTTTTTTCCAAGAATGAGCTGGACGCATTCAGGGAGGACGCTGTGAATGGCGCGGCCAAAGCCGCTCAGGACAACAACAGCCGAATGATCCTGCAGTCGATTCTCAACTCGAGATAACCGCAAGGAAATCCCAAGGAGTGGCGCATGAAAACCGTTGTGAATTCAAATCCTTCATCGAAGGAGGCGCGGCCGGCCAGTCGCGGCTTGCGGTGCGATGCAATGGATGCATTGCATCGGAGTGGTTCCGCAATGACGCCAGGGGTTGCGGGCGTCATTCCCGTCTCTCGATGGTGTCGGGCGACGATCGTTCTGCTTGCAGCGTGTCTAGCGACGAACGCGCATGCTCAGAACGCGAGCTTCGAAGCTTCGTTCAACTCGAAGGTGGCCGATCGGCTTTCGAAGATCGCCGATGTCGTAGAGCGCGAGTCGGCGCAGGGCGTGAAATTGTCGACGGCCGGCGAGAAGGCTGGGCCAAAGAAGTTCGGCGTAGAGATCGAAAGTCTGCGCAGGGTCTCCAAGTTTCCCTTGATCGTCTCGAAGCAGCTGTCAGGTGACCTGGCCAAGGGCGCCATTCCCGTTTCCTACCAGGAAAAGGTGAAAGACGTTCTACTGCAGGATGTAAAGGTGAAGACATCCGGGCTCGCCGGATATGGACGCGATCTGCGCGCTCTCAGCAGAAAGTTCACGGCGGGCGCGTCGCCGAACGCATTGACGGCGCTGGAAGCGGGCTCCGTCCCGCTCGACGCCGCGATCGTTATTTCCGCAGGGGCACCCTCGCTATCGACGCCTGCGGCGGCACAGCCTTTCGGTGTCGTGCTGCCGATCGCAAGTGACGCGCCGATTTACGAGTTCATCGTAGGGCTTGGCGTCGCCACCGTGGATTACCCATCGACGGCGGCGATCCTCTACCGCACCGACCCAAGCGGTCCACTGCTCATTGGTTGCACGGGCACCCTGATCGCGCCGAATGCCGTGCTTACCGCCGGGCACTGCGTGAAGAACGCCAATTTGCCTGCTCCCGCAGCCGTGTTTTTCCAGCATGCGGGAATCCATTCGGTGGCAAGCAGCATCGTGCATCCAACATTTGCGTTTCCATCGGCCGATCTTGCCATCGTATTCCTGAAGGATTCCGTGACCGGAATTCAACCGCTCGCACTGAACCAAGTCGCCAGAATTTCGCCCGGCACGTCTGCCCGGATCATTGGCTATGGCTATCACAGCGGGTTGGCCGACGTGCCGGGTGCGATCGCAACCGTCGTGCCTCAAGCCGGGATGAAGTTCTCCGGCACTGTAACGACGGGCGCATGCGAGGCCGAGTCGATCGGCAAAGGACTTATTTGCTGGACGTATCAGGCGGGAAATCTCGAGTCGCTTGCAGCTAGTACGTGCCATGGGGACTCGGGTGGTCCGCTCATTGTCTGGAGCAACGGCGGCTGGCTGCTCGCTGGAGTGACCTCGGGTGGACAAACCTGCCTGCCCGGAGACAAGCCCTTCGATACGGAGGTGTTCGATTATGCCGCGTGGATCAAGGATGCGGTAAATGCAGTGCCGCTCGGCGATGCCGCCGGGCCGATCGTCGCTTCGGCGCTTGTACCGGTCATCGACAATCGGCAGCGTTTCGCAATGCCTGCTCCAGCCAGGATTTTCGGGCCTCAGGACGTGTCGTGGACACGGACGTTTAGCGTGGCTCCCGGTACTAGACTGTTGCGTGTCGCGATGAACACGTCCGGGTTTGGCGGAACGATGCATTTCGTGGTCGGCCCCACCGGGGCTGGGACCGCGTACGACGCCAAAACGGATGACATGGCGGCGGCTTGCGAAATCCCCGACCCCCAAGCCGGCGAGTGGCAGGTTTCATTGTCCGGACTTCCCAGTCAGGAATATCAAATAGTGGCAACCACGTTTTGATGGTGGTCCCGCGGGCTTGGCCTCGGGTGTGCGTTCGCCTCGAGATTTTCACCGCGTCGCACCAGGGAGTTCACATCGATGAAAACGCAAGCCCGGTATCTCGTTCTTGTCATGCTGATGCAGCTTGCCGGATGCGCATCACCGCTCGTCATTTCGGACGCGACGGATCCGCCGAATACCCATCTTGGGAACGTGACGCCGCTGCTTGACCTGATTCCGCCTGAAGATTCCACCGTCAAGGTAGTCTTCGTGCATGGCGTATCCGATCATTGTCCGGGCTATGCGCTCGGCGAGAGCAAGGACGCATGGCTCAACAAGGCCACGATGGAGGCGCTGGGCCTGACGGCGCTGGGGCCGGCGTCTGCCCCGGAGATCATCCCGGATACCGAGATTCCTGCAGGCTCGGACCGGGAGCTTGTTTCGAGGCTCGGCATCGTTCGTCGGAATTTTACGATAGCGCGAAGTGCCACATCCATGGTCAGGATCGAAGCGGTCGAAATCACGTGGTCGCAATTGACGCAGTGGATCAAGAACGAATATCTCGGATACGACCTCAGTTCGGTAGCGGACTTCAAGCCCGTCGATGGATGTCCCCGCGTGCCTGCATGGGATGAAAAGTCATCGCAGTCGTCACCGCAGCCACGGGTGACACTGAACAAGACGCTCAAGGAGAAGGTCCTCGATCGATCTCTGGTCGACGCTGCACTGTATGCGGGCACATATGGCCTGAAGATAGAACGTGGCTTCGGCGAAGCACTGTGCCGGGCCACCTGGCCCGCGGGCAGCATCAATGCGCGAGGTGCCGGCCGCGGCAATCGCTGTATCTGGCCGAAAATCGGTGAAGTGCCCGATCAGGGATATGTGTTCGTCACTCACAGCCTTGGGAGTCGCTTGACCTATGACACGCTACTCGCGCTGGCGACCCCGACGAAACGCGATGGTGTGAAGGTGTTCGAAGATGATGCGGACCGGGGTTGCTTCGTCAACCATCTCATGGCGCGAACGCCGATCATCTACATGATGGCCAACCAGCTCCCGTTCCTAGGGCTTGCCAACGCACCTGCGAACGCTTCCCCGGGAGATTCGCAGGTGCCGTTCATTGCCTTGCCGCGTGTCGTGCATCCTGCGGACCTTGCGGATGCGTCGTCAAAGCCTTCCGCCGACGCGTCGCCGGCTCTTGGGCAAGAGATCAAGGCGTTCGCCAGCCTCCGGTCCGATGGCGAGTGCGGTCATGCGAAGGGCGCGTTATCGGTGGTCGCATTCAGCGACCCCAATGATCTGCTCAGCTTCGGGATTCCGTCATGGTATGTAGCTGATGGCGGGGAACGCAGCGTCGCGGTCAAAGTGACCAACGTCTATGTCAACAATTCACCGAGAATTCTGGGTCTGTACGAATCCGTGCCGGCCGCTCATGCAGACTATTTTTCGAACCCGGACGTGTGGAAAGTCATGAAATGTGGAGCGGTTGGAGGCGTTGTCCGCAGCTGCCTCTGATTTGTGGCTCCCGCAGGCGAATGCGATCCGCTCCGATCGGGCGCATTCTGATGCGCCGCGACACATTTTCGTCTGCATTGCGGAGACCAAGGTTGCGCGATTGGGCCCAGTGCAATTGGTCCGGCATCTTGCGACTGCATTGCGCGATTTCCCGAGGCGCGCACCATGACGACTGCAAATTTCATGTGCGCTCGCGAGCGGCGGCGGCATGGGCGGAGGCGAGCGATGCCTGTACCTCATCGGCGCGCACACTTTCGATCGGCGCATGGTACGCGGGTGTCACTTCTGCCGTAGGTGCGGTGTCATTGACCCATGTCGCGACGCTCATGCCGCGAGCGGAGATACTATTGTCCGCCCGCTGTTCTTGACTGCGTCGTCGCTGTTGCTCAGCGCCGTGACGCGGCAAGAGCCACCCCGCCTGCTGCTTAGGTCTCGATTTCCAAAGGGACGGCCATCGCCTGCATTTCGGCCGTTCAGCTTTTGGCAAACATGCCTGTGGGAGATTTGTCGACATGTACGCAGGAGGTGGATATGCACGGCGCAGGAAAAATCATCAACACCGAATACGATGCCTGTGCCGAGCGCCTCATCGTCACGTTTGCATCGGGCCGCGAATTCGTCATGGACAACGTGCCGGCATCGGCAGCGGAGCCGCAGTTCGCCGATTCAGTCGAAGAAACGTGCTGATATCTTGAGATGGACGGCGCATTGGCGCGCAGTCGAGTGAGGGGACCATGAATGGCGTAGGGTCTGTTTCTTCCAGCAGCTACCATGCCGCGGGCAGGAATCTGCTCGTCTCGTTCTCGTCCGGTCGCATCTTCGTCTTCAGCTGTGTTCCGCCGGAACTTGCCGGACAATGGCGTGCGGTGGACGACAAGACGCTGTTCTTCGAGGCTCGGATTTCCGGCTATTTCAAATGGCTTGAAATCTCCAATGGCAAGTTGATCCACGATCTCGATTCGCCCGATCCCTTTGTGCGCAGACATGCTGCATGAGAGCGTTTTGAGCGCGGACGATCGCGGGCTTCATGAACGATTGCCGAGGGCGGCACGCGGTCGCGTGAAAGAATTCACGAAGCATCCTGCACACTCGTTTCCGACATGTTCCCGGAAACCATCAACTTTCTCGAATACGACCCCACACAGCGCCGCCTCACGGTCGCGTTCGACTCGCTGCGAAAGACGGTTTTCTATCGCGTGGATCCCGAAGTCGCCGCATTGATGGTCGACTCCGCATCGCTGGACGACGCTTTCAGGAAGCACATCTTCGGACGCTACGAATGGACCGAGATCGGCGCACTGGCAACCGTGCCACACGCAGCGACGGTCTAGTTCACGCATTGAAGTTTGCGATGTGAGGTTCACGATGATCGCGTTCCGGTCGAAGCGCCTGAGCTGTCGGGGAAGTGCGCGCAAATGTTGTTGCAACGGAGTGGCGTGCAGCGTGCTCGTCAGAAGACGCAATGATCGATGGGATCGGAATCTGTGCGCAGCGTAGCGGCTTGGCCTGAACCAACGCCGCAGGTGAGTGGCCGCACTGCCCAAAACATTCAGGTCGAGAGGCGTCCAATCGCGTTCCCGAAAACGAAAGGTGATGCCATGAAATCGCTGATGGTTGGAATCGCAATAGCATTGGCCGGTGCGACCGCCGCTCAGGCAACCGACGCCGGCAACGATCAATCGTTCGTGACGCAGGTAGGTCAAGGCGGAGCAGCCGAGGTCGAACTTGGAAAAACGGCGCAGATGCAAGGCATGCGAGACGCGGTGAAGCAGTTCGGCAAGCAGATGGTCACCGACCACACCGCTGCAGGCGAGGCGCTTGCGCGTGCCGCGAAGGCCGATGGGTTGACCGTGCCCGCCGCGCCATCGGCGAGTCAGAAAGCAACGGGCGATCAGATGAAGGCGATGAAGGGCACGGCTTTCGACGACGCGTACGCGACGGCGATGGTCAAGGATCACAAGGAAACGATCGCGCTGTTTGAAACGGAAGCCACGTCCGGGCAGAGCGCGAATGTGAAAGCCTTCGCCGAAAAAACGCTGCCGACGCTCAGGGCGCATCTGAAAATGGCGGAAGGCCTCAGCGCGTCGAAGTGATCAGGAAGCGCAGATTCGAGTCGGATGAGCGGGCTGTCCGTCGACGGCCCGCTGTCGATTCGCGTGCGGCGCAACGACTTTTTCGACTTTGAATCCGTGATCAGCTTCATCCACGAACATTCGCCTGGACGGGTCAGCGCACCCGGCAGCGAACGCTTGAGCCGTTTCTAGAGGGAGTGAAATCATGACCAGAGACCGCAAGGATTTGCCCCATGAGCACGAAGAGCAGCAGGTGCCTGCCGTCGAGACGCACACCGATCGCAACGAACGAAAGCAGAAGGAAAGCGATGCGCTCGACGAAGCGTTGAAGGAGACTTTCCCGACGAGCGATCCCGTTTCTCCTTTCGTGCCCGCGATTCCTGTCGAAACGTCCAGTGCGGAAGGACATAACGGGACATCCCGTTGTGCGCACGAAAAATGCCGGTGTGAGGTCACGCCGCCGCAGCAATGGTGCTCGGACGCGTGCCGGGAAGCCCAGCAAGGCTATGCCGAGCGATCCGCTTCGACGTGCGCATGTGGCCATTCTGCATGCGCGTAGATTTCCTTTTCTTGCTTCATGCGCAAATCGATACTGCGCGATGGTGAGTCGTCGGAAAGTCAGTTGTTCAACCGGAGTAGACCGTGCGTTTCATTCTCTTGATCGTTTTGCTGCTGCTTGTTCTCGGTGCGCTGCCTGCGTGGCCCTACAGCGCTGGCTGGGGCTACTACCCCAGCGGTGGAGGCCTGTTGCTGCTCATCATCCTCGCGGTGGTGTTGCTGCGGAAAACGTGATCCCCGTTCCGCACGGATGCTGCCCCGGCCTGCCGTTACGCCGCGATGTCGCATGCAAACGTCGCTGTTTCCCAGTGAACCACTGATCGTTGTGGACGATGAAACCGGGCGGGTGGCGTACTGGCCCGCGCGCGTGGATGCGATGGAAGCCGGGGCATGGCTTGCGTGGTTGATCGAGCACGTCGCCTGGCGCAGCGATCGCAGGATCATGTACGAACGAGCGGTGGATGTGCCTCGTCTGCGCGCCAACTATGCGCTGGATGGGGACGAATCGGCGCCCG
>JBDSBK010000136.1:0-9533 GCA_039921645.1 Dokdonella sp. | reverse complement strand
TACCCTCGGCCGGGCACGGTCTTGCTGCGGGTTTTCGGGCAAACCAACCGCTGCGGCGGTCAACCAGAGGCGCAGTCATGTTTTCTCTGCAGACGATTTTCGGCAAGGGCGACAAGTTCTACACGCTCCTCGATGCCAGTGCCGCCGCTGCGCGCGATTCGGCTGCCGCGCTGGTGCGCATGTTCCAAGCGCGCCCGCTGGTGCCGTCGCTCGATGAATTCATGCTGGCGCGCAGGCGCGAAAAGGACCTCTCCGCGCAGATCAGCCAGGAGCTCGTCAACACCTTCGTCACCGCGCTCGATCGCGAGGACATCGAGGCGCTGTCGGCTGCGCTGAACAAGATCACCAAGGCGATCTCGAAATTTGCCGAGCGCTATTCGCTCGCCGCCGATCGCCTGGGCGATGTGGATTTCGCCTCGCGCGCGGTCCTGCTGGAGAAAGCTGGCGAGGTGATCGCGCAGATGGTCGCGCAATTGCGCCGCATGAACCTGGAGTCGATGAAGGCGCTCAACGATCGTCTGCAGTCGATCGAGAACGAAGCGGACCGCATGATGATCGAGTCGTATCGCGATCTGTACAGCGGTCGCCACGAACCGATCCGCATCCTGCTCCTCAAAGACCTTTTCGAGCTGCTCGAAAAAGCGATCGACCGTTGCCGCGACGCCGGCAACGTCGTGTATCAGATCGTGCTCAAGAACTCCTGAGCGCGACGCGCTCGCAGCCCGAAAAACAGGATAGTCGTCGATGGAACTCGCCCTCGTATTGCTGGTGGTGTTGATCGCGCTGGCGTTCGAATACATCAACGGTTTTCACGACACCGCCAATTCGATTGCGACGGTGGTCGCGACCAAGGTGTTGAGCCCGGGTCAGGCGGTGCTGCTCGCTGCGGCTACCAACCTGGTGGGCGCGCTTGCGGGCACGGCAGTTGCCAAAACGATCGCGTCGGGATTGATCGATACCAACATCGTCGCGGTTACGCCGTTGGTGCTGATCTGCGCGTTGCTTGGCGCGATCGTGTGGAACCTGATCACGTGGTGGTGGGGCCTGCCGTCGAGTTCCTCGCATGCGCTCGTCGGCGGCCTCAGCGGTTCGGCTCTCGCCGCGGCGCACGACAACTGGAGCGCGATCATCTGGGCGCAGGGCGGGGCGCACTGGTGGGGCGAGAAGGGCGTCCTGCCGAAAGTCGTGCTGCCGATGATCACCTCGCCGGTTGCCGGTTTCATCCTCGGCCTGTTGCTGATGGGACTGTTGTTCTCGCTGATGGAATTCCTCGGTTCGCGCAAGGGCCCGCTGCAGAAACTAGGCCGCACGCGCTTTGCGAATGCCTTCTTCGGCAAGGCGCAACTGGTCTCCGCCAGTGCGATGGGCTTGTCGCACGGCCTCAACGATGCACAGAAGACGATGGGTATCATCGCGCTGGCACTGGCCGGCGCCACCGCGTCGGGGTCGTTGGAACATGTACCTTCGTGGCTCAATTTCCTGCGCATCGAGCAGGACGCCAGTCGTCAGTTCGAGATCGCCCTGTGGATCAAGGTACTGTGCGCGCTGACCATGGCTGCCGGCACCGCGGTGGGCGGTTGGCGCATCATCAAGACGCTCGGCCACAAGATGGTGAAGCTGCATCCGATCAATGGTTTTGCCGCCGAGACGGCGTCGGCGAGCATCATTTTGACCGCGTCGCACTTCGGCATTCCGGTGTCGACCACGCACAATATCTCGGCGGCGATCCTCGGCGTAGGCGTCGCCAAGCGCGCGAACGCGATCCGATGGACCATCGTCGAGCGCATGCTGTGGGCGTGGATCCTGACGTTGCCGATCACCGGCGGACTCGCCTGGGCGATGGTGCGCACGGCGAGCGCATTCGGATGGGTCGATTGAAGCCGTAGTCTGCGACCGTTCCCCTAGAACGTATCGCCGCCGCTCGAAATGGCCTGTTCCATGCGATCCCCGAGCGTGCCGAGCTCGTCTATCACGCGATCGAGTTCCGCATCCGAAAGCAGACCATACGGACGGTTCTCGCACAGATGCAGGTAGGGCGAACCGGCGAGATCGCTGACCGCGAGGTACCCCGTACGCTGCTCCCAATTGAAGCGCAGGCAGCGCAAGCCGTCCATGCCCGTGTAGGGGCCGATCGGCGTGGAAATGCGCAGGTATTTTGCACCTTCCTCGTCATTCATCTCGGCCAGATACAGGCCTTGATGGCGATCGTCGGCGAGGGTCAGGTCGAAACTGATGAGGTAAGGGTCGTTGGCTCGCAGCGAGTGGCGGCTGCCGACGTGGGAGCGGATCTGTTCGAAACTCTGCACGGCCGTTCTCCGTCGAAGTGGCCTGTATGTTACCAGTCCATCGGATGCAGGTTGACCGCGCCGCTGTTTTGTTCAGAGTCCAATGTGCCGATGGCCGACCTCTTCCGCGGCGCCTGCTTCCGATCGCCAAATCGCCGAGAATCAGGACTCGTACAGCCGGTGTTTCATTCCGCAGTTCACCTCGTTCCATCGCCCGTGGCGCATCAATGAAGCCTGTTGAATCGACTTTGCCGCCCGAGCATCTCGCGATCCTGCGTGCGATCAAGTCGATTCCGTGTGGTTGCGTCGCCAGCTACGGTGAAATTGCCGATCGCGCAGGCCTGCCGCGGCGCGCTCGCCTGGTGGGACGCGTTCTGCGTGAATCACCGGCCGGTGCAGGCCTGCCTTGGTATCGCGTGCTGCGCGCAGACGGCCGCATCGCGTTTCCGCCGGGCAGTCGGGGTTTTCGCGAACAAGTGCGCCAACTCGCAGGGGAGGGGATCCTCGTCAACAAGGGGCGCGTCGATTTCGCGCGGCACGGATGGGAGCGCAATCTCGATGGCTTGTTGTGGGGTCCGCCTGCGCCGTCGAACAAGCAGCGGTCCCGTCGGGCCACACTCGCCCGGCAGCGCTGAACCGGCACCAATTGCGCAACAAGGGCAGCACCGCGGCATTCGATCGAATCTGTCTCGCGCAGTCGCACATTTGCGGGCTGCGTCATGGTCGTGCGTGGGCAAGTCACCCTACAGTCCAGCGCGACCCGAAGTCGGGTTGGAGAGAAGCCATCATGATTTCCAGGTTGCGCGGTGCCCCTGTGCTCTCCTCCCTGCTGGCTATCGCGGCGTTTCTCGCGATGTTGCCGATACATGCGCGCGCGCAAAGCCACTTGCCGGATGCAAACTTCCACGACAGCTTCGATGGATGGGCGAACGGGCCGTCGAATGACGCAGACGCCGCGAGATTCCTGACCCAGGCAACCTTCGGTCCCACCGCAGCCGATATTACCCACCTGCGCGTCATCGGATACCAGGGCTGGCTCAACGAACAATTTGCGGCGACCGCGTCGACGCAGACGCAATACCTGGATTGGGTTTCCAATACCCATCCTGATGAATATCTCAGCGACGACACGCGTCTTGAAATCTGGAGCATCAACGCTGCCGGCACAGCCGACCCGAGCCGCGCAGGCTTTCCGAACAATGCGCGCACCGACCAGCTGCGCCAGCGCGTCGCGTTCGCACTCAGCGAAATTTTTGTCGTTTCCAGCAACAGCGGGGCTTTGCGCGACGAGACGTGGGGACTCGCCGACTACTACGACCTGCTCGCGGCCGACGCGTTCGTGAACTATCGCCAGTTGCTCGAAGACGTGACCAAGCATCCGGTCATGGGCATCTATCTCAGTTCGATCCAGAACCAGAAGGCCGACGACGCGGAGAACATCCATCCCGACGAAAACTATGCGCGCGAGGTCATGCAGCTGTTTTCCGTCGGCTTGAACAAACTGGATACCGACGGTACGCCCCTGCTTTCCGGCGGTCAGCCCATTGCCACTTACGACCAGGCGACCGTACGCGGCTTCGCGGCGGTCTTTACCGGCTGGGACTGGAACAACGCCGGTTGCGATCCGAACAGCTACGACTGCTGCAGCGAGGAAACGTATTTCTACTGCGGGCCGAACGATCGCACGGACGTACGCTGGCGCAAGCCGATGCAACCGGTCGAGGTGTACCACGACAATACGACGGACAAGCAGCTGCTGAATTACAGCGGCGCAACCCTGGCGAACGGCGTGCTGCCGCATTCCACTGCGCAATCGGAATTGACCAGTGCGCTCGACAATATTTCCCGTCATCCAAACGTCGGACCCTTCATCGCTACGCGATTGATCCAGCGATTGGTGACGAGCAATCCGACGCCTGCCTACGTGAAACGCGTCGCCCTCGTGTTCAACGCCGACAGCGGCGGTGTCCGCGGCAACCTAAAGGCGGTGGTCAAGGCAATCCTGCTCGATCCGGAAGCGCGTTACGGGCAATGGCAGCATCCCGATACGTTCGGAAAATTGCGCGAACCCCTGTTGAAAGCGACGCATCTTTGGCGAGCGATGGCCGGTCGCTCGACGAGCGGGCGTGTCGCAAACCTGCGTACCTATCCGGGCATCGAGGACCTTTACGGTCAGGCGCCGATGCGATCGCCGACGGTCTTCAATTTCTTCAAGCCCGATTTCCGTCAGCCCGGCGAGATCACGACGCGCGGCCTCGTCAGCCCGGAATTCCAGATCCTCAGCGATACGATGGCGGTGGAGACGCCGAACAATCTCTATCACCAGGTTTTCTGCGACTACACAGGCAGCGACAGCTGCTGGGGCAGCGATGACCCCGCCACATTGCAGCTCGATGAAGCGGCCGATGCAGCGCTGGCGGCGAGCAACCCCGCGCAACTCGTCGATGAGTACAGCCTGCTGCTGATGTCGGGGCAGATGTCGCCCTTCATGCGCAGCGTATTGATCACGCGCCTCAATGCGGTGCAGGACGATCCTCCCGATCGTCCGCTCGGTCGCACGCGCGTGCAGCACCTGCTGTACCTGATCATGAATTCCCCCGAATACTCCATCCAGAAGTGAGGCCGCGGCCATGCATGTGAATCGTCGCGAATTCCTGCGCAAGAGCATTTGCGCCGCCATGGGCGGTATAAGCCTGTATTCGGCACTCGGCAATCTGCGTCTGGTCGCCGCCGCCGCCAATGCGAAACCGTACTCGCTGACCGACTACAAGGCGCTCGTCTGCGTATTCCTCTACGGTGGCAACGATGCGTTCAACACGATCGTTCCGATCAGCGGGCAGGCGCGCACGGACTATGTCGTATCGCGGGGTGGCCTCGCGTTGCCGGCGGCGGGATTGGTTCCGTTGACGCCGGCGAGCGGAGGCGGCCCGACGAACTATGGCCTGCATCCGGCAATGAAAGACATGACGGGTACCGTCGACGCCGACAATGTGGCCGGCAATGCAGGACTGGGTAGCCTGTTCGGCGGCGGCAAGGCCGCGATCGTCGCCAATGTCGGTAGTCTGCTCTATCCGACGTCGCAGGCGCAGTACCAGAACGATACGGTCCCTCTGCCACCGCAGCTCTATTCGCACGACGATCAGGCGAACCAGTGGCAGACCTCGCGTGCGGACGATGCGAACGGCACCGGCTGGGGCGGCCGCATCGCCGACCTGCTGCATTCGGCGAACAGCGGACAGGCGCCGATGAGCATCACGCTGGGCGACAACAACCGCTTCCAGCGCGGCCTGATCGTGAATCCGTATGCGATGAATCCGGACGGCGTCAGTCGCATGAACTATCACGACAATGGCGATGAATGCTGGATCGGTGGTTGCGACGGATCGATCAGGACGGCCAACGCAGCCGCCTACAACGCACTCGTCGCATCGGGAACGCAAGCGAACGTGCTCGAGCGCGCCTACGCGGACGCGAGCCGACGCTCGATCGACAACTATCAGGTCGTCGCCGCGGCGATCGGCGATACGCCGCCGACCTGGACGACACCGTTCCAGAACACCGACCTCGGTCGCCAGTTGCAGATGGTCGCGCGTTTGATCAAGGCGCGTTCGGCGCTCGGCATGCAGCGCCAGGTATTCTTCGTTTCGGCGGGTGCCTTCGACACGCACAACACGCAATTGACCGACCAGAATCAGAATCTGCTGGAGATGTCGCAGGCGTTGAAGGCGTTTTACGACGCGATCAACGTGGATCTGCAGATCGCCAACAGCGTGACGACGTTCACCGCTTCCGATTTCGGTCGCTCGCTCGCGGTCAACGAGGACGGTACGGATCACGGTTGGGGCAGCCATCACTTCGTCGTCGGCGGCGCTGTGCGCGGTCAGCGCTTCTATGGCGAGATGCCGTCGCTGGCGCGTTACGACGAAGGCGTACCCTTGAATGGCAATCCCGACGACACCGGTGGCGGACAGATCATTCCGAAGATTGCCGTCGACCAGTATTCGGCGACGCTGGCGAGCTGGTTCGACGTTGCCGCAGGTGACCTGCCGACCGTATTCCCCAATCTTGGTCGTTTCAACAGCGCCAATCTCGGCTTCATGACGTGACGGCCCGCATGCGCATGCGCAAAGGGCTGTTCGCCATCGCGCTTTACGCAGCGGCCCTGCAGCAGGCGCACGCAGCCACCTACATGGTCACGGCAAACCCGGACATGACGTTCACGCCGGCGAGCATCACGATCTACAAGGGCGACAAGATACGATTCGAGAATGCCGGCGGTCTGCACAACCTGATTGCCGATGACGGAAGCTTCGCCTGCGGATTCAACTGCAACACGAATACCGCGCCGAGCGATCGCCCCTGGGTGTACACGATACCGTTCAATTCACTCGGTACATTCGGTTACTACTGCGAACAGCACGGCGACCTCACCAGCGGCATGCGCGGTGAGGTGATCGTGATCGATCGCATTTTCGTCGACGGGTTCGACGCTCCTCCGCTCGCCGCCATGGCCTACGACTGAACGCGAACTGCGTCGCAGTCAGAGGGCCGACATGCCATACACTCGCCAGCGCGGCAGAGTCCGCATGCCGGCATTGTCGGCATTCCCGTCATGGTTAGGAGAGGAACTATGCGTAGTATTTGGTTGGGGACCCTTTTGCTCGTCGCTGGCGTAGCGGGTGCTGCGTCGGCAACGGCAGGCAATGTGCAAGTCAGGCTGGATGCGACAAACAAGAGCAGCGATGCCGGCAGCGGCAAGCTGGCGTTCACGGTGTCGAATGAATCCAGCGCGCCGATGCATCTCCTGCGTTGGCAGACGCCGCTCGATGGCGTCGATTCGGACATGTTCGATGTGCAGTTCAATGGAGAATCTGTCAGTTACATCGGTCGACTGGTCAAGCGTCCCGCTCCGCAGGCGGCCGATTACATCGAATTGAAACCGGGCGAAGCACGCTCGGTCGAAGTCGACCTCAGTTCGTACTACGACATGCACCAGGGTGGCCAGTACACCGTGCAGTACCGGCGCGATGCCGCGAGTCTCGTACTTGAAGCGGGTCTCGCTGCGCGCGCCGATGTCGCGGCGACGCTGGCGGTCGACAGCCGTTCGACGACGCTGTGGGTAGACGGCGGCGCGAATCCACTGGATGCGGAAATGCAGTCCACCGACAGCATCCAGGGCGTCCTCGCCGCCACCAACAGCTTCGTCAGCTGCAGCAACACGCGACAGACCCAGCTGGCGACCGCGCGCAATTCGGCGGTGACCTACGCGACCAATGGCAAGAGCTATCTCGACGCCGGCACGCAAGGTGCGCGCTACACGTGGTGGTTCGGCACGTACGTCAGCAGCCGCTACTCGACCGTCCGCACGCATTTCACGAACCTCAAGAGCGCGTTGTCGAGCCAGCCCTACACGTTCGACTGCAGCTGCACCGACAGCGGCACCTACGCCTACGTCTATCCGACGCAGCCGTATCGCGTCTACCTGTGTGGCGCGTTCTGGTCGGCACCCAACACCGGCACCGATTCGCGCGCAGGCACCTTGATCCATGAGTCCAGCCACTTCAATGTGGTCGCAGGAACGGACGATTGGGTCTACGGACAGACCGGAGCGCACAAACTGGCGGGCAGCAATCCGGCGCATGCAATCGACAACGCCGACAGCCACGAGTATTTCGCCGAGAACACTCCGGCGCGCAATTGAGCGCATAGCGCAATTGCAATCATTGCGGGGCTGCTTCGGCAGCCCCTTTTTTATGGCCATGGATGGCCGGTACGCCGGAAATGCAGGAGCATTTTCCGGCGTCGTCCCGCTGCCAGGCATGTCGCGAACGCTCCCGCGCATATTGAATTGGACCGTTGCAGACCGCATCCTGCATTCTTTGCAGCGCGTCGCAGGACAACCATGGGCTTCGATCTTCCTCCCGTCACACGTGCACTGCTGTTCGCGAATGTCGCGGTCTATCTGTTGCAGATGCTGACCGGCAATTGGTTGATCGTCCATTTCGCGCTGTGGCCGCTGGGTCCTTCGGCTTACACGGATGTGGCGGGGTTTGAGCCCTGGCAGATCGTCACCTACGGGTTCCTGCATGGAAGTTTTCCGCATATCGCATTCAACATGCTTGCGTTGTGGATGTTCGGTGGGTCGATCGAACGGCTATTCGGTCCTCGCCCCTTTGCGTTCTACTACTTTGCATGCGTGATCGGCGCAGCTGTGGCCCAGCTCGCGGTCATGCATTTCTTTCCGTCGGGATTTTCACCGACACTCGGCGCCTCCGGAGGCATCTTCGGTTTGCTGCTTGCGTTCGGCATGCTGTATCCGAACGAGCGCATCCTGGTGTACTTCGCGATTCCGATGCCGGCCTGGCTTTTCGTGACAGGCTACGCCGTGCTGGAACTGTTTTACGGTGTGACGGGGCGCGATGAGGGGGTCGCACATTTCGCCCACCTTGGCGGCGCGGCGATGGGTTTTGTACTGATCGAGTATTGGCGCGGCAAGCTGCCGTTGAAGCCGCGCCGTATCCTGATGCGCTGAGCGTGTGCCAACGATGAGCACCGTCCAGACGCGCACGCCGTCAGCGTCGGCATCGCTGACCGAATGGCTCGACTACCAGTTGCGCGTCCATCCGCGCTCGATCGAGCTGGGCCTCGAACGCGTCGCTGAAGTCTGGCGGCGGCTCGGCGCGCCAGCACCTGCGCCAGTCGTCATCACCATCGGCGGTACCAACGGCAAAGGGTCGACGGTTGCATTCCTCGAGTCGATGCTCGCCGCGGACGGCAAACGCATTGGCGCGTTCACATCGCCTCATCTGCTGCGTTACAACGAACGTGTGCGCGTCTGCGGGCATGACGTCGACGACACCGTGTTGATCGATGCCTTCCAGCGCATCGAGTCCGCGCGCACCGACATCGCGCTGACTTATTTCGAATTCGGCACGCTGGCTGCGCTCTGGACCTTTGCGCACGCTGCGCTGGATGTCGCGCTACTCGAGGTCGGTCTCGGCGGACGTCTTGACGCCGTGAATATCGTCGATGCGGACGCTGCGATCGTAACCACGGTCGATCTGGATCATCAGGACTGGCTGGGCAACGATCGAGAAACGATCGGGCGCGAAAAAGCTGGAATATTCCGCGGGGGCCGCCCCGCGATCGTCGGCGAAAGCGATCCACCTCGCAGCCTGATGGAGCATGCGCGCGACATCGGTGCCGATCTGCGCCTGTGCGGGCGCGATTTCCAGTTCGATCGGACCG
>JBDSBK010000135.1:0-2875 GCA_039921645.1 Dokdonella sp. | reverse complement strand
TGATTTCGAGTCAGGTACATTCGACCACTCTGCCACCTCTCCGAAAAATCGGTCCGGAGAGGCAGAGGGTCGCAACTCACCGGGGCGCGGATGATACGGGTCTGGCGGTCTGGAGACAACCCACAGGGATGTGTGGCGTGTCCGCGGGTGTCAGGAACATCTGCGGACCAACCCGCGTTCGAGTCAGGATAAAATTCGCGGTCCTGGCCTGCGTCCGCAGCGCCGCCGATTCCCTGAGCACGCAGGATGAGCATCCGTCCATGAGCACCATTTCCGCCCCTGTTTCCTACGGCGAGCTGATCGACAAGATCACGATCCTCGAGATCAAGTCCGAGCGCATCGGCGATGCGGCCAAGCTGGCCAACATCCGCGCGGAGCATGATCTGCTGAACGCGTCCTGGGATGCGCATCCTGCTTCGCGCACCGACATCGCCGCCGAGCGCGCGCAACTGCGCGCTGTCAACGAGGCGCTGTGGGACATCGAGGACCGCATCCGCGTAAAGGAGAAAGCGAAGGCGTTCGATGGCGAATTCATCGAACTGGCGCGTTCGGTCTACATCCGCAACGATGAACGCGCCGTTGTGAAACGCGCGATCAACGAGAAGCTCGGCTCGACGCTGGTCGAGGAAAAATCGTACGAGAACTATCGCTGAATCGGTTCGCGCGTCGACTCCCCCAGCGTCGCGGCAAATGCCTCGAGGCGCTCGATCACGTCACCGACTTCGATCAGATCCATCACGCCCGGATATTCGAGCTTGGTGCCCCATGGGATCGCGTCCGCTGGTTTCTTGCGGAACTTGCGTGCGGCAGCGTCGTAACGATCGACGCACCAGCGGCGGTCGGAGTAGGGGCCCGAACGTGCCGGGTTGCTCGCCGCGTGCAGGCCGAGCACAGGGGTGCCAACCGCATTTGCCATGTGCATCGGACCGGAATCCGGGCACAGCACCAGCGTCGCGCGTTGCAGCAGCGCGAGCATCTGCTTCAGCGTGTCCTTGCCGATCAGGTCGAGCGGGCGCGTTTTCGCATGGGCGAGAATCTCATCGCCGAATTCGCGTTCGTACGCGCTCGGTCCGCCGCACAGCGCGACGCGCCAGCCGAGCGCGAGCGCAGCGTGATCCATGACGGCAGCGTAGCGCTCCGGGCGCCAGTTGCGCAGGCGATGACTGGAAACGGGACTGACGAGCAACGTCGGCGTGTCGCCACGCAGGTGCTTTTCGGCAAACGCGTGCGCTTCGGCGGGGATCGGGAGATCCCAACGCACATCCGTTTGCTTGAGTCCCAGGGGTTCGAGAAAGCTCGCCATCGCATCGAGTACGTGATCGCCGCTGCGCGCGGGAATCCGGCAGTTCACGAAGAAGCCGTGCAGATCCTTCGAGCGAGCGCGGTCGTAGCCGATGCGCAACGGCGCCTTGACGCTGAGGCTGAGCAAATTCGAGCGCAATGCCACCTGCATGTGCAGCAAGGCATCGAAGCGACGTCCGGCGAGTTGGTCGCGCACGGCGCGAAAGCCGCCGCGGCCGGCCTGTTTGTCGAACACGATGAAGTCGATGTCGGGCAGGTCGCCGACCAGTTTGTGCTCGAGCTTGCCGATGATCCAGGTCAGGCGGGTTCGTGGCCAATGACGCTGTACCGTCCGCACCAACGGCACGACATGGGTGACGTCGCCGAGCGCCGACGTGCGCAACAGGCAGAGCGAAGCGGGCTCGGCGCTCGAATTTTCAGCTTGATCCATGCGGTGCTTGCTACCATCTGGGTTCTGTGGACGCACGTCGCGTCCGCGTGGGTCCGCAACTTGGCAGACGCATGATCGAGGCGCAAGTTCAATCGACGGCAAATGGCGCGATCGTGTTCGATCGTTCGCTCGATGTCGTGCCCGACGCGACCTGGTTCGAGCGTGCCCATTGGGATGCACTCGGCCGCAGCGTCGCGCAATCGGGCGGGCGCGGCGGCGTTGCGTTCGTGGAGACGCCGGTCGGCGCCTGTGCACTGCGCCACTACCACCGCGGCGGATTGATGGCGCGCGTCAGCGCCGATCGTTATCTGTGGGGCGGTGCCCGACGCACGCGTGCATTCAGGGAATTTCACTTGCTGGCGCACATGGCCAATGCCGGACTTCCGGTATCGGCACCTATCGCTGCACGCTATGTGCGCGAAGGCTTTTACTATCGCGCCGATCTATTGACGCGTCGGGTTGCACCGGCGCACACGCTCGCCGAACGACTTGCATCCGCTTCATTGAATGCCGCGCTTGCGCAGGCGATTGGTCGGACCATCGCGCGTTTTCACGCCGCGAATATCTGGCACGCGGATCTCAATGCGCACAATATCCTGATCGATGAAGGTACTGCGGAGGGCGATCAGACCGTCTGGGTCATCGACTTCGATCGTGGCCGCGTGCGCAAGCCGAAGCTGGCATGGCAACAGGCGAATCTGAAGCGCTTGCGCCGATCGCTCGACAAGCTCGGCGCACGCCGCAGCGTCGATTTCGATGCCCGGTTCTGGCATCCGCTGCTTAATGCGTACCTCGATGCGATGTCGCGCGTCGCCAATGCGAACAGAGTGTCCGGAGTGTCGTCGTGATCCTGATCCTGCGCTTTCTCGGAGTCGGCAGTGCGCAGGCGCCATCGCTCGGTTCCGCCTGCGGCGTGCTCGAACACGAAAGCAAGCCGCTGCTGATGATCGACTGCGGCCCGGAAGCGTTGTCCGCCTATTTCGATCGTTATGGCGAACCGCCGCGAGCGATCTATATCACGCATGTGCACATGGACCATGTCGGTGGTCTCGAACGTCTTTTCTACAAGATCTACTTCGACCCGCAATGGCGCGGCCGCGTCCGACTGTATGCGCACGCGGCGCTGATTCCGTTGCTGCAGGC
>JBDSBK010000134.1:0-10693 GCA_039921645.1 Dokdonella sp. | reverse complement strand
ACGGGGACGTTGGTGTAGTTGCCGATATCCGGCACCTTCGCTTCCTGGACGGCCATGCTTGCTCCGAGATCGTGCTGCAGAACGCCAAGTTTCGCCGATTTGCATGCGGCGCGTCATGTCGTGTGCGCACGAGCGCGCAATCCACGTGCACACGCGCCGCGAGCGGACTGCTAGATTGCACCTTTGGCCGTCGGAGTCCGCGCATGCGATCGCACCTGATCCTCGCCCTGGTTGCCAGTCTCGCCAGCCCTGCGTTCGCCGCCGAGCCTGCACCGGCCCGCCTCGCGGTGAGCGCCGCTGCATTGATCGCACCGGACCAGGGCATGACAATCGCCCACCCTCTGGTGCTGATCGAGGGCGATCGCATCAAGGAAGTGCGCACCGACAACCAGGTACCCGACGGCTACACGCGCATCGATTTGGGCAGCGCGACCCTGTTGCCCGGCCTGATCGACTGCCATGTGCATATCACCGGCGACGCAACGCTGTCGTCCGGCAACTACTACAAGGATGTCCTGCAACGCAGCGTGATCGACGAAGCAGTGACCGCGCATGTGTTCGCCCGGCGTACGCTCGAAGCCGGCTTCACCACGGTGCGCAATCTCGGCTCGGCCGAATACATCGATGTCGCGCTGCGCAATGCGATCGACAGCGGTCGCGTCGAAGGTCCGCGCATCCTCGCGGCGACCCTGCCGCTTGGCGCAACCGGCGGCCACGCGGACGATGCGACCGGCTTTTCGCCGTACATCGAGTTCCACGGTCTCAGCGGTGTCGCCGACGGGGTCGACGGCGTGCGCAAGCAGGTGCGCGAGGACGTCAAGCATGGCGCCGACGTGATCAAGTTCATGGCCAGCGCCGGCGTGCTCAGCGCCGAAGAGTCGGTCGGTGCGCCGCAGTATTCGCAGGACGAAATGAACGCGATCGTCGACGAGGCGCATCGCTGGGGCAAGCGCGTCGCCGCGCACGCGCATGGCGCCGAGGCGATCAGGATGGCGATCAAGGCCGGCGTCGATTCGATCGAGCATGCGAGCCTGATCGACGACGAGGGCCTGAAGCTTGCGAAGGAGCGTGGCACCTGGCTCGTCATGGACATCTACAACGACGACTACATCCTCGCCGAATACACGCGGCTCGGTTTTCCGGAAAGCATGACCGAGAAGGAAAAGAAAGTCGGCCGCCTGCAGCGCGAGAGTTTCCGGCGCGCGGTCAAGGCGGGCGAGAAACTCGCCTTCGGCACCGATGCCGGCGTCTACCCGCACGGCTGGAACGCCAGCAGTTTGCGAAGATGGTCGAGTGGGGCATGACGCCGATGCAGGCGATCCAGTCCGCGACCACAGGCGCCGCCGACCTGCTAGGGCGCGCCGACAGGGTAGGTGCGCTCAAACCCGGGTACTACGCCGATCTCATCGCGGTCGAAAGCGATCCGCTCGCCAACGTGAGCGCGCTCGAACACCCGAGCTTCGTCATGAAGGGTGGCGCGGTGATCAAGCGCGCGACGCCGTAAGACGATCCAGCTTTCCCTTCTGCTGCAGGAGCTGTCGATGTACGTTCTTTACTATTCGCCGGGAACCGCCAGCATGGCCGTGCATCAGGCCCTGCTTGAGATAGCCGCCGCGCACGAACTGCGCAAGGTCGATCTGGATACCGACGCGCACAAGAGCGCGGACTACCTGCGACTCAATCCAAACGGTACGGTGCCGACCCTGGTCGTCGACGGCCAGCCCGTCTACGAGTGCGCGGCGTTGCTGCTGCTGCTCGCCGAACGCCATCCCGAAGCCGCGCTCGCGCCGATGCCCGGTACACCGAAGCGCGGCGTCTACCTGCAATGGATGCTGCATCTGGCGAATACGCTGCAGCCGGCGTACCGCCAGTGGTTCTATGCGCGCGACTTCGCCCCGGCAGCGCAGGAAAAGGAATCGAAGGATCTGGCGCGCAAGCGCATCGAAGCGGCATGGGACCGGCTCGACGCGCATCTCGCCGCGCACGGGCCCTATGTACTTGGCGACAAATTCAGCATTGTCGACCTTTACGCCACCATGCTGATGCGCTGGTCGCGCAACATGCCGAAAACCGCGACAGCGTGGCCTGCGCTCGCCGCGCTCGCCCAACGCGTCAAAGCGCGCGCGAGCTGGAAGCGCTTGTACGACATCGAAGGATTGACCGAGTGGGCCTGACCGCGCCGAACCGCGCAGCACCGTGATGGGGATAACGCCGTATCAGGTCGCCGCGGTGCAGACGCGATTGCGACCGCCCTGCTTGGCCCGGTAGAGCTCCGCATCGGCCGCCCCCAGCAGATCCCCGAGGATGGTCATGCCGACTTTCCAGACGGCGACGCCAATGCTGACGGTGACGTGTTCCTCCGTCAGCGGTTCACCGAGTTCGAGTCCCGCGATCGACGCGCACAGACGCTGCGCGTAGACCGTCGCCTGCTCGATGTCGTGTTCCGGAAGCACGGCAGCAAACTCCTCGCCGCCGATGCGCGCGACGATGAACTCCTCGCGCGTGTCCGCCCCCAGGGCCGCGCCCACGCACTTGAGCACGATGTCGCCGACCGGATGCCCGTAGCGATCGTTGATCGACTTGAAGTGGTCGAGATCGATGATCAGCAACGCGAGCGGTCGGTCGTGCTTCGCCGTGCGCGCGAGTTCGCGCTCGAGCAGCTCTAGGAAATGGCGGCGGTTGGACAACCCGGTCAGCGGATCGATCGTCGCGAGCTGGTAGATCTCCTCGTGGTAGCGCGCCTCGACCGAGGACCGCTCCATGAATTTCAGCACGCAGGTTCCGATCGTCAGGTGATCGCCGTCCTTGAGCTCCGCCTCGATGATCGGCTGGTCGTTGAGCAGGGTCTTGTTGGTCGAATCGAGATCCTTGACGCGGTACCCGGACGGCCCGTGCCAGACCCGGGTGTGCTGGCGCGAGATACTGCGCTCCATGATCTGGAAGTCGCATTCGGGTGCCCGCCCGATGATCAGCGGCGCCTCTCCGATGTCGATGCGCTGGCCAAGGCGTTGCCCCTGGAGAACGACCAGACACGCCGACGTCGACGTATCGCGCGCATCCTGGCTGCGCACGGCACGCATCGTGCGCCGTTGTGTCGTTGTGGAGTCGCGATCGGATGGGTTCATGCGTCCGGCAGGGTGACATCGGCTAGGCTTAGTCTAGCAAGGCCGGCCGCGGCGAACCGCCGGTGCGGACCTGTGCGAGCATGGGCGATGGCGTGCGGCGACAGCCGCTTGACGCATTCCCGATGCAGCGTTCTGTATATTTGCAGTGACGTGCGCGCATCGACGCCGCCGCCGCGCCGTGCGAATCAGGAGTCCTTGCAATGCATGACCCGCGAATCCCGACCGGCTCCCAGAGCGATTCTCCGGCAACCGACGCCACGGAAGCGCAGCTACCGCTGAGCGCTGCCGGATCCGGCAGCGAATTGCAGGCGGGCGCGCAATTGGGCGTCTACGTGATCCGTCGGGTGCTCGGCGAAGGCGGCATGGGTCGCGTATACCTTGCGGAGCAAACGCGTCCCGTGCGCCGCGAAGTCGCGCTCAAGCTGATTCGCGAACAGGTCGCCAGCCCGCTCGCTCGCGCCTATTTCGACGTCGAGCGCCAAGCGCTCGCGCAAATGCAGCATCCGGCGATTGCCCAGGTGTTCGACGCCGGCACCACCGAACAGGGACACCCGTACCTGGCGATGGAGGTTGTCGAGGGTCGTCCGATCACACAATTCTGCCGTGAGGAAAAGCTGAGCCTGAATCAGCGCCTCGCGCTGTTCGAGCGTGTCTGCAACGGCGTCCAGCATGCTCACCAGAAGGGCGTCATCCATCGCGACCTCAAGCCGGCGAACGTGCTCGTGCGCCGCGTCGACGGGGAGCCAACGCCGAAGATCATCGATTTCGGTATCGCGATCGGCGGCAACGCGCCTGCCGACGGCGCGTCGGTGTCGGCTACCGCGACCGATCGCGCGGGAACGGCCATCTACATGAGTCCGGAGCAGGCCGGCCTGCAGCACCGAGATATCGATACGCGCAGCGACGTGTACTCGCTCGGCGTCATGCTGTGCGAGGTGCTCACCGATGCGGACGCGAGCGCACTGACTTCGCACGCCCATCGCTCGACGCGCGCGCCGCACGAAACCCTGCTCACCGCCCTCGTCAGCGACGCCGACATCGGCGAGACCGCACCGAACTCGAACGCTCTGCTGGCGGCCGCACGCAAGCTGCCCGCAGAACTTCGTGCAGTGCTGCGCAAGGCGCTCGCGACGGATCGCGCGAATCGCTACGACTCGGCCGCTGCGCTCGCCGACGACCTCGAGCGTTTCGGCGAACAGCGACCGCTGAAGGCCATGCCGCAAACGCGCTGGTATCTCGCGCGCACGTTCATCGCACGACACCGCCTCGGCCTGGTGGTGGCGGGATTGGTGGGAGCATCGTTGATCATCGGCATCGCGCTCGCGCTCGACGGACTCGCTCGCGCTCGAAAGTCCGCTGCGCTCGCCCAGGTCGAAGCGACGAAGGCCGCCCAGGTCGCCGATTTCGCGCGCAGCATCCTCGCCGGCATCGATCCGGATCGTGCGAAAGGCATGGATCGCAGCCTGATGCGCATGGTGCTCGATTCCGCCGCCGAGCGAGCCGGTCGCGAGCTGGCGGCACAACCGGCCGTGCGCGCATCGATCGAGCGCACGATCGCCGACAGCTATGCGTCGCTCGGCGAACTCGCTCTTGCGGATGCGCATTTCACCGCATCCATCGATGCCGCGCACACGGCGAAGCTCAAGCCCGTTGAAATCGCGCAGACGATGATGCATGCCGCGCGCAATCTGGACAATCAGAATCACGCAACGGGCGCGCTGGAAACGGCAGAGAAAGGCTTCGCGATGGTCGCCGACTTGCCCGCCGACGACCGCGACCGTCTCGCCATTGAATCGAACCTCGCGAGCATCGAGGGCGATTCCGGCAAGCCGGATGTCGGGCGCGCGCGCCTGCTGCGCATTCTCGCGCGACAACGAGCGCTGTTCGGCGACGACAGCGAGGATGCGCTCGCCAGCATCGAAAGCCTCGCCGCCATCGACATCGACACAGCTCGCCTGGATGAAGGGCGCGTGCTGGATGAAGAATTGCTGGCACGACGCCGCAAGCGCTACGGCGACGAGCATTCGAAAACGCTGGCGGCGATCAATGGCCTCGCCATCATCGCCCTCGAGCAAAAACGCTACTCGGACGCGGAGAAGCTGCTCGCACCCGAGCTTCCGGTGTACGAGCGCGTGTTCGGCAAGGATCACCCGCTGACGCTGCGCCTGATCAGCAATCTCGGTGGCGCGATCCGCCAGCAGAACCGCAACGACGAGGCGCGCCCCTACTACGAGCGAGCGCTCGCGCTCGCGCAGAAATTGCACGGTCCGGCAAGTCCGCCCACGGTGATCGCGGAGTCGAACTTGTCGCTGTTGCTGCGCGACGCCGGCGATCTGGCGAGCGCGGACGCGCACGCGCGCACATCGGCGACGAACGCGGATGCAGCGTTCGGCGACAACGCGATGCGTGGAATCATGTATCGCGAATGGGCGACGATCCTGATCCGCGAGCAGCGCTATGCGGAAGCCGAGAAGCAACTCGATCGCGCGTGGGCCGTATTCTCCACCGCCGAAGGATTCGGCCCGCAGCACACGCGCAGCCAGGACGTGGTCGATAGCTACATCGAGTTGTACAACGCGTGGAACAAACCTGCGAACGCGGCTCTCTGGCAGGCGAAGAAGATCGCGCCCGCCGCTGCGCCTTGAGGCGAGCGGTGGCCGGCGAAGGCACCGGCTAGTCTTCGACGCGCACCAGATCCAGACGGCTTCCGTCGGACAAACGCAGATCGAGCTGGCTTTCGATGCTGGCGAGCGAACGCACGCGCGAACACAGTCCCAACGCGCGCTCCTCCAGGTCCCTGGTGTGCCTGGCGACGATGCGGCCGACATTCTTTTCGATGCCGTTCGCACGCGCCTCGAGGTCCGCGGCGGCTTTCTCGTCGCCACTGAGCGCCACAGTCACCGCGCGCGCGGCTACGCTTGCCGCGATTTCGCCCACCATGCTCTCGACCGCGCCGCCGATGACGCGGTCGACATCCGCACTTTGCCAGCCGGCGAAGCTGTCGCTGCTGTCGATGCGTGCGTGCAAATCGTGCGCGGCCTGGCTCATGCGCTGTGCGCTCGCGCGCGCGGCTTGCGCATCGCGGGCGAACGCCGCCGAAACTTCGCCGACCGCTTCGAAGGCAACGCTGATCGCGGCATGCGCAATGGCTTTCACTTCCGGCACGCTGGTGCGCACACCGCGTTCGATATCGAGCAGGCGCTGATGGTCTGCTGCCGCCACCGCGACGTCGCGGCCGTCGATCTGCAGCGTTCCGTGCGAGATCACGACGTCGCCGTGATGACCGCCCGCACGCGCGAACACGAGGCTGTCGGGCTTTATCGTGAGCGAGTAATCGCTGTGCACACGACAGTCAGCCTGGCCCAGATCGATGCCGGCATGGGCGGCCGATGTGCACAAGGCGGTCAAAACGAATGCAGCGTTCAAACGGATCATCACGACTCTCCATCGGAAGACGGGGGCTTCGATGCGCAGAATCGCATTTGGGTTTAAAGCGGTGCGCGTGCCTTGCGTTGGGTGACCCGCGACAGGGTGCCGGAAGTCACGTCCAGGAGTGCAGCGATCACCGCGGCGGAGCAGCTGTCGCATGCGCTTATGCTGCGACCGTGTCCCTAGCGACGCGCGCACGTGGCGCGATGGCCGACGTGCGCGCACCATCTCGTGCCGTCAGCGACGATCGCCGGATTCGAACAACGCGCGATAGACTGCGCCACCGAGCGCACCACCGATGATCGGCGCGACCCAGAACAGCCACAGCTGCGATACGGCGACACCCCCGGCAAAGAATGCAACGCCGGTCGAGCGCGCCGGATTCACCGACGTGTTGGTGACCGGGATGCTGATCAGGTGGATCAGGGTGAGCGCTAAACCGATCGCGATCGGCGCGAAACCGGCCGGCGCGCGACCGTCGGTCGCACCCATGATGATGAGCACGAAAAAGAACGTCATCACGATTTCGCAGATCAACGCAGCCTGCATCGAATAGCCGCCGGGCGAATGTTCAGCGTAGCCGTTCGAGGCGAAACCGCCGGCTGCATCGAAACCCGCCTTGCCGCTTGCGATCAGGTACAACACACCACCCGCAGCGAGGGCGCCGATCACTTGCGCGACGATATACGGAACGAGGTCTTTCGCCGGAAAGCGCCCGCCGGCAAACAGACCGACCGATACGGCAGGATTGAAATGACCGCCTGAAATGTGACCGACGGCGTAGGCCATCGTCAGTACGGTCAGGCCAAAGGCGAGGGCGACGCCCGCGAAGCCGATGCCGAGCGTCGGTACTGCGGCGGCAAGCACCGCACTGCCGCAACCACCGAGGACCAGCCAGAACGTACCCAGGAACTCCGCACCCAGACGTTTGCCGATGGACATGACAGTACTCCCTTGGTCGTGCCTTTGAAGACCGAATACGACGACGCCCGCTGTCGCTCGCCGCTTCGGAGAAAAGAATGTCGCGTTGCTGTTACTTCAAACCTCGCGTCGTACCGCCCGGGCCGTGTGCGCACTGGAGGCCAACGATGCTTTCGGAACGGCTTCAGAAAGAGCGAAGGCGACGAGGCTTGAGCATCGACGCCATGCCGACGCCGGCGAGCAGCCAGCCGCCGAACTGGTCAGCGAGGTCGCCGATCAGGAACGAAGTCGGGAAATTGAACCAGGTCCATTGCGACACCGAGATCGACAGCCATGCCGCGATTCCGATTCCGGTCATCGACAACACGCGCCGCCCGAAACCGCCAGGCAGCTGGATCAGAAGCAGCGCGCCGAAGAACGCCGCGAGCACGTTCGAGACGAATTCGCTGATCAGCTGGCGCGGCGACATCGCTTCGGCACTGTTCGGCTGGTAGATCAGGAGCCCGGAAGGTCCGCTCGCGATCTTCTGCTGCCACGCCTTCTGCTGCTCCTGCGTGGCCTTGCCGCTCATGTCAGTCCACGGGAAGTAGTACATGCCCGGCGCATCGAGATTGCTGCCGAGCGTGGACAGCACTGCGGCTTCGTTCGGGATCGGCTTCATCGCCTCGCGCTCGAATGGCAGCACCATGTGCGCAACCGCGCCCCACGCGAACATCAGCAGGCCACCGAGTAGCGCGGCCAGAACGATACGCACCATGTCCACTCCCCACCCTGGGCACACAGGCCCGCAAGGGCCGCATCATACGCGCGCACGGCCGGCAGGCGTGCGCGCGTATGACGCTTACTTCGATGCCTGGTCAGGTGCGGGTAGAGCTGCTTTCGCGGTCGGATTGTCCAGGTTCTCCTTGAGCCAGAGCATCGATGCGTGCACGCGCTGATAGCCGCTCGGATGATCGTAAAAGAGGATTTCTTCGATCGGTCCGGGCCTGATTTTGCGATAGGCGGACAGGCGCATCGCCGACATGGCGAATCCGTGCGGCTCGCGCGCGGCATTCAGCCCGAACGCATCGGCTTCGGCTTCCATCTGACGGATGATCGAATTGACCAGCGGCGTGGCGAGGAACATGAATACCGACAGGATTGCCACCGCGAGCGGCAAGGCCGCGGGATCGTCGCGTCCACGCAGCCCGAGGCGCCCGCCCCAGCGTGCGAGCAGCGCATCGAACACGCGATGCACGAACCAGAAACCGAACGCGAGCACGAGCGTCAGATAGACCGCGCCGCGCAGGCCATGATTGAGCACGTAGTGCCCCATCTCGTGGCCCATGACCGACTTGATCTCCGGTTGCGAGGTCTTGTTGAGCAGGTTGTCGTTGAGCGCGACTCGCGTGGTGCCGGCGAATCCGGCGACATTCGCGCTGATGCGCGTCGTCTGCTTGGACGCATTGAATTCGACCACGTTGTCGGTCGGAATCTGGTTCGCGCGCGCCATCGACAGGATCGCTTCGCGCACGGCACCTTCACGCAGCGGCTTGTAGTCGTTGAACAAGGGTTCCACGAACACTGGCGAGAGCATCATCACGAACAGCAGCAGCACGAATGTGCCACCGCCCGCCCATACCCACCAGCGTGCGCCGGCGCGACGCACTGCACCGTAGAGAAGCGCGAGGATCAGCGGCGCCATGATCAGGCTGACCATCAGACCCTTGGCCTGATCGCCGAACCAGCCACCGAAATCCTGCGTCGCAAGGCCGTACTGGTGCTCGCGCACGAAGTCCTGGTAGATCGAAAACGGCAAACCGATCACGAAGCCGACGAGCAGCCACTGCAAAGCGTAGATCATGGTCTGCAGCCACGGCCTTCGGCTGACGCGCTCGGCGACATCGCGCATCCGGCGCGAGAGCCCGCTACGCAGCAGGATCAGCGCGACCAGCAGGCCATAGAGCAAACCCCATAGCTGAAGCCAGTAGTTGCCTTCGAAATAGGCATCCGATGAAGCGCGCTGTTCGGGCGACAGCAGGTTGAGGTACGCCTCGGTCGCGCGATCGACATTGAAATCAGGCCCTGGACGCGCCGCGTCGGGAATCTGCAAGCCCGGCGGCAGGTCGCGCACCAGCGGCGTGTCCGCATACGCGAACGAAATTCCGGCCCAGATCACCAGCAAGACGGTGACGACGCGCAGCAGATGCTTCATTTGACTCCCCCTGTGAAGACGGATGCAGACCCTGATGCATGGCAGCGTCGTTGATTGCGACATGCAACGTCAACCGCCGAAAGATGGGGTCCTTCTTGGTGCGCCATCTCGCGCTGCCGGGCAGCGCTGATCGCGTGATCATTGAGGACGCGATGGTGTTGCTGTCCGCCTGACGCACGGGAGTCGATTGCCTCGTCTGTATCCGGATGCGCTCTGCTGGCGCGAACCACGCGCCATAGCGCTTTTGCGTAGGTGGATTCCGAATCAGCTGGATATTTGCGCAGGCAAGCCGCTGGCTCTCGGCGAGATCAGGTCAGGACCAACGGAGCAGATGAAACAGGTAGCGATCACCGCTGGAATGGTCCTCTTGCGCGGCATTCCCGCACGGGGTCGAGCAAGAGGGAGTGCGATGTCCATGCACGATAAAGCCGACCACGAAGGTCGGCTTTATCTTTTCCGCATATCAATGATCTCTGTCGGAGATCACTTCATCGCGTGATGAGCACCCTTGATGCGGCCGGCCTTGCTGAGCGTGAAGCCGCCAACACTCACCCCGAGCTCCACACCTTCGCCGGTACCGTGCAGCGCCAACGAGACGGTGCCCTTGGTCAGCACCTGGGCGGTTCCCGATTTGACCGCGCCTGCGCTGGCATCGCCTTGCGCATACGTGCCGAGCACATCATCGATGTCGTGCACATCGGTGAACCGGCCGTGTCCATTGTCGATATGCGACTTGCCAACGGTAATGCCACCGCCCTTCGCTTCGATCTTGACCGGCATTGAAGTACCGTCTTCGCACGTGACGAGGCCGTGTCCTTCGGCATGCTTGTAGATCAAGGACCAGCCGGTCAACGAGAATTGAAGTTTGCAATCCAGATCGGCGGATGCGGCGCTTGCGCTCATCGGGACGATCGCAGCCATCGACAACGCCATCGCGGCGCCCAATACGGAAACAGAATATCGCTTCATGGCTCAAACCTTCTCGTTGTTGGAAGTGCGCAGTCTCTGCGCATGAACCTGAACA
>JBDSBK010000133.1:0-3361 GCA_039921645.1 Dokdonella sp. | reverse complement strand
ATAGGAAGCGACTTGGGACGACCACGACCAGAACAGTCGCAAACCCAGATTGCCGCGGTCGACGCTGACGACGTAAATGGCCCCACTTGCCGCCAATTGGTAGACGCACAGCGCAGCGAACGACCAGGTCCAATAGCGCAGGTATGCCTGTCGATAAACGCGATGGAAATGTGCAAATATCCCAACTTGCACAAGGCCGACAAGCGCTTGCGCCAGATAGGTGAACAGCAAACCTTGACTTGCGGGGTCCATCCGCGCCTCCCCCGGGGACACCTGCGAAGGCGTGGACAATATCAGTCGAGTGGCGCTGAAACGAGCCCGACGTTGAGTCGGCCGCGGAGCAACGTGCGAGCCAACGCGATCACTCCTTCGACTTGGTTGCATCCGCAACACGCACGACATCGCCATCGGCAATGCCGTCCGGCGGGCTGTCGATGACGCGGTCGCCGGGCGCGAGGCCCGAGCCGAGTTCGATGATCTTGCCAAGGTCGCGGGCAATCGTGACCGTCTTCAGCACGACCTTGTTGTCGTTGCCGACGGTGGCAATCCGCAGGCCGCTTTTGTCGAACATCAGGGCGCTCGCCGGGATGTTCAGCGTGGCCGCATTGTGCGGAAGGTCGAGGCTCACGTTCGCAAAACCACCCGGCAACAATTCGCCGTTCGCGTTGTCGACCGCAAGCTGCATGAGCGTCGTGCCAGACGTGGCATTGACGGCTTGAGAGGACGATTCGACGGTCGCCATGTATTTCTTGCCGGGGTGTTCCGGCGCCGTGATCGCCGCCCTGGTGCCTGGCGGAATATTCGGCACATAGTTTTGCGGCACGCTGACGTATACACGCAACTTGCGCGTATTGGAGACGACGAACAACTCCTGCCCTGCCCCGCCACCGACATTGATCAGCGAGCCGATGTCCGTCTGGCGAGCGGTGATCACGCCGTCGAACGGAGCAACGATGCGCGTGAATGCTTTCAGTGCCTGCATGTGATCGACGTTCGCCTGCGCCGACTTCACCAACGCCCGCTTGGTCGCGTAGTCGCCGGTCTTCTCGTCGACGTCCTGCTTCGATACGTAGTTGGAACCGCGCAGCGCAACCCAGCGATCCGCTGTGGTTCCGGCCAGCTTCGCATTGGCCTGCGCGCTGCCGAGATCGGCCTTCGCCTGCAGGATTTGCTGATCGAGATCAGGCGTTTCGATTTCGGCGAGCAGTTCGCCGGCTTTGACCGGTGCGCCGATATCGACCTTCCAGCTTTTCAGGTAGCCGCTGACACGCGCATACAATGACGCGCGCGAATACGCCTCGAAGCGGCCGGGCAGATCGAGCGTCGCCGCATCGCTGAGAGTTCCCGGAACCACCACGGCAACGCTCGGTATCGCCTGTTCGTCGGTCCATTCGCGCAAGTGCGCATTGCCATGGGCGCGCGTCACGATGCCGCTGACCACAACGACGATCGCGATGATCAGCGCGACCACGCCGACCACGCGCAGCTTCCGTCGCGAGACGTCCGGGTTGGAAATATCAGACGACATTGAGTTCTCCGACAGCGGGTATCGGCGCAGGTTTCTCGCCGTACTTTCTGTGAACGATGCTGAAAACGACGGGGACGAAAATCAGGGTGGCGATCGTCGCGAAGATCAGGCCACCGATGACGGCGCGACCGAGCGGCGCATTCTGTTCACCGCCTTCGCCGAGCCCGAGTGCCATCGGAAGCATGCCGATGATCATTGCAAGGGCGGTCATCAATACAGGACGGAAGCGGACGAAACCCGCTTCGATCGCGGCGGCAGTGGCATCGCCGATCGCGTCGAGGCGCTCGCGCGCGAAGCTGATCACGAGAACGCTGTTCGCTGTCGCCACGCCCATGCACATGATTGCACCGGTCAGCGCGGGTACCGATACGGGGGTGAAGGTCGCAAACAGCATCCACACGATGCCGGCAAGCGCCGCAGGCAACGCGGTGATGATCACGAACGGATCGGCCCACGACTGGAAGTTCACCACGATCAGGAAGTAGATCAGCACGATGGCCCCCAGCAAACCGAACAACAGGCCCGAGAAAGCGCTTTCCATCGTGCGCACCTGCCCGATGAGCGCGACCGTCGTTCCCTTCGGCACCTGTTTGGCGGTGTCGGCGATCACGCGCCGGATCTCGGTTGCGACCGCACCGAGGTCGTGGTCCTGCGTCGTCGCATTGATCTGCACCATGGGCTGGATATCGTACTGACTGACCAGCGCATTGCCGCTAGAGCGGGTGAAGTTGGCAAAACCACCGAGCACCTGCGATGCGCCGCTGCCACCAATCGGCACGTTCGCGAGCGCGGCGAGCGAATCGAGCCGGTACTGCGGCGTCTGCATCACGATCGGATAGGACACGCCATTCTGCGGACTCAGCCAGTAGGTCGGCGCAACCTGGCTGCTGCCGGCGAGATTGACGACCAGGCTGTTGGTGACGTCGCGCGTGGTCACGCCGATTTCCTGCGCACGTGTGCGATCGATGTCGACATTGAAGATCGGGTTGTCGCGAGACTGCTGGATGCGCGCATCGGCAACGCCCGGAATCGAACGGATCTTTGGCAGCAGGAGGTTGGCGTAGTCGAAGTTCGCATCGAGGTTGCTGCCGCGGATCTGCAGATCGATCGGTGCAGGCGATCCGAAATTCAGGATCTGGCTGACGATGTCTGCCGGCGGAAACGAGAATGTCACGCCAGGAAATTCGCGCGGCAGTTTTTCGCGCAGCCGCCGCACGTAGTCTGCCGTCGGTTTGTGCCCTTCCTTCAGCGCGATCTGGATGTCGCCATCCTGCGCGCCCATCACGCCGGTATTGTTGTAAGTCAGGTTGATGCTGCTGATCGACAGGCCGATGTTGTCGACCATCACGTCGATCTCGTCCGACGGAATGATCCGCCGTATCGATTTCTGGATCGCGGCAAACTGGTTCGCGGTCTCTTCCACACGCGTACCCACCTGCACGCGGGCATGCATGAGGATCTGCCCGCCATCGACCGCGGGGAAGAAATTGCGCCCGAGAAACGGCACCAGCAGGAATGATGCGAGCACGAAGGCCATGAATCCGGTGACGAAGAGCGGCCGATGCAGCAGGGTCAGCTTCAGCAGTTCCCGGTAGCCCGCACGGAATCTCTCGAAGTGCGCCTCGAACCCGCGCTGGAACAGCACGAGCGGATTGCGCGATGGCGGATCCGCCTCGGGATCGTGCGCCACGTGCACGTGCAAAAGATATTTCGCCATCGTCGGCACCAGCGTGCGCGACAGCAGGAATGAGCACGCCATCGCGAACATCACCGCTTCGGCCATCGGCACGAACAGGAAGCGCGCAACGCCTTCGAGAAAGAACATCGGCACGA
>JBDSBK010000132.1:0-2575 GCA_039921645.1 Dokdonella sp. | reverse complement strand
AAGTCGACGTCGTGCAGTGCGGCTACTGTCAATCCGGCCAGGTCATGACCGCCGCTGCGCTGATCAAGCAGAAGCCCGATCCGACCGATGCCGATATCGACGCTGCAATGGCCGGCAACCTGTGTCGTTGCGGCACCTATCAGCGCATCCGCACCGCGGTGCATCGCGCTGCGGAGTTGTCGAAGAAGGAGAGCGATCATGTGGCGTGATGACCTCGATCTTTCACTGCCTGTGGCAACGGTGAAGTCGCCAGCCCCATCCGATCCTCTGCTTGAAGGAGCCGGCTCGAAGCGGCGCGAATTCCTCAAGACGACAACCGGGGCAGCGGCCGGGCTCGTGGTCGCCTGCTTCATTCCTGCAGCCGTGCGCAAGGCGCTGGCAGAAACTGCGCCGGCTGCAAAGCCGCAGGTCTCGCCGAACGCGTTCATCCACATCGCGCCCGACAACAGCGTCACAGTGCTACTCAAGCATTCGGAAATGGGCCAGGGTGTCTGGACGTCGTTGCCGATGGTGGTCGCCGAAGAACTCGGTTGCGACTGGAATGCGATCAGGGTGGAACACGCACCCGCCGCACCCGAGTACGCGCATACCGCGTTCGGCTTGCAGATGACCGGCGGCTCGACGAGCACCTGGGAGTCGTTCGACCAGCTGCGCAACGCGGGTGCGATCGCGCGCGAATTGTTGCTGACGGCGGGCGCCGCGAAACTCGGCGCAAAAGTTGCGGATTGCCGTGTCGAGAACGGCTACATCATGCATGGCGAGAAGAAAATCAGCTTTGGTGCCGTCGCGGCGGCTGCAGCTAAATTGCCGCCGCCGACGGGCGTGAAGCTCAAGGATGCGAAGGACTGGACGATCATCGGCAAGCCGACGCGGCGCCTGGACAGCAAGGCCAAGGTGACGGGCACGGCCGAGTTCGGTATCGACGTGAAGCGTCCGGACATGGCGGTTGCCCTGGTCGCGCGGCCGCCGGTGTTTGGTGCAAAACTGAAGAAGATGGATGCGACGAAAGCGAAAGCGATCGCGGGCGTGATCGATATCGTCGAAGTGCCGAGTGGCGTCGCTGTGTTGGGCCAGCATTTCTGGGCGGCGAAACAAGGCCGCGATGCGCTCGTGCTCGAATGGGACGAGGGCGCGTTCGCAAATGGCTCGACCGCCGCACTGCGCGACGAATACCGCAAGCTCGCCGCAACGCCGGGCGCGACGGCGAAGGTCGCGGGCGACGTCGATGCCGCGTTGAAGAAAGCGCCGCACGCGATCGAAGCGGATTACGAAGTCCCGTTCCTCGCGCATGCGCCGATGGAGCCGCTCAACTGCACCGTCGAAATCGGCAAGGACGGTTGCGATGTATGGACCGGCACGCAGTTCCAGGGTGTCGACCAGGGCACCGTCGCGAAGATCCTTGGCCTCAAGCCGGAACAGGTGCGCATCCACACCACCTTCCTCGGCGGCGGGTTCGGCCGACGCGCGAATCCGAACTCGGACTTCATCAGCGAAGCGGTGGAGGTCGCGAAGGCATCGAAGAAGACCGTCAAGGTCGTATGGACACGCGAAGACGATGTCCGCGGTGGTTACTACCGCCCCATGTGGTTGTCGCGCTTTCGCGCGGCGCTCGGTGAAGGCGGCAAGCCGGTGGCGTGGTCGCACACGATCGTCGGCCAGTCGATCATTGCGGGCACCTTCTTCGCGCCGATGATGATCAAGGACGGCGTCGACGGCACCTCGGTCGAGGGCGCGGCCGATTCGCCGTACCTCGATGCGATTCCCGCGCATCGCGTCGACCTGCATTCGCCGACGAGCCCGGTCACCGTACTTTGGTGGCGCTCGGTCGGCCATTCGCATACGGCCTTCGTCGTCGAGAGCTTCGTCGACGAACTCGCGCACGCCGCGAAACAGGATCCGCTCGACTACCGTCGCGCTCTGCTCCCGAAAGATTCACGCGAGCGACGCGCACTCGATCTGGCGGCCGAGAAATTCGGCTGGGGCAAGCCGCTGCCGCAAGGTCACGCCGCGGGCATGGCAGTGCATCAATCGTTCGGCAGTTACGTCGCACAAATCGCCGAAGTCTCGGTCGAGGATGGCAAGCCTCGCGTGCACCGCGTCGTCTGCGCCATCGATTGCGGCCCGGTGGTGAACCCGCTCACGGTCGAAGCGCAGATGCAGTCGGGCATCGTGTTCGGATTGTCGGCAGCGCTGCACGGCGAGCTCACCTTGAAGAACGGCCGCGTCGAACAAAGCAACTTCCACGACTACCCGGCACTGCGCCTGCCGGAAATGCCGAAGGTCGACGTTCACATCGTGCCCAGTACCGACAAGATGGGTGGCTGCGGCGAGCCCGGCACGCCACCGATTGCTCCGGCTGTCGGCAACGCGTTGTTTGCATTGACCGGAAAGCGTCTGCGCCAGCTGCCGTTTCGCCTCGCGTAGCCGGAATTGTCGCTGGCGCACCAATGCCGTCGCAACCAGCGGAACGAGCAGGCTGCGGCTTCCAGCCGATTCGAGGTCGGCGTGCATTCAGCATCGCGGGCTGACGATGACTCGTCGCCAGACGGAGATCCCCGATGAAACGGCATGTGTT
>JBDSBK010000131.1:0-13466 GCA_039921645.1 Dokdonella sp. | reverse complement strand
GGCAGGATGCAGCCGGTATTGCACATCACCGGCTCGGTGAGCACAGCGGCTATATTGTCGCCCTCGCGCGCGATCACGTCGGCCAGCACATCGGCGTCGTTCCACGGCAGGATGATGAGATTGTCTTCCACGCCCTTCGGCATGCCGGGGCCCTGCGCCACGGCAACAGGGCGATCGTCCGGACCCGCCTTTTCGATCGACGGATGCTTGCTCCAGTACACGCCGTCGGAGAAGCCGTGGTACATGCCCTCGAAGCGGATGATCTTGCTGCGCCCGGTGAACGCGCGCGCGAGTCGCGTCGCGTACAGCACGGCCTCGGTGCCGGTATTGCACAAGCGCACCTGTTCGACGCTCGGTACGGCGTCGATGATCTTCTGCGCCAGGCGCGCCTCGTCCGCCGTCGGCAACGCGAACACGGTACCGCGGTTCTGGATGAAATCGACCACCGCCTGCGTCACTCGCGGCGGACGGTGGCCGAAGATCATCGGGCCAAGGCCAAGCAGGTAGTCGATATATTCGTTGCCGTCCACATCGCGCAGGCGCGAGCCCTGTCCACTCTCGACGAATAGCGGGTACGGCGACCATCCTGCCCAGGTCGCACGCGCCGTGCTGTTGACGCCGCCAGGAATCAACTTGCAGGCAGCGTCAAACAAGTCTGCGCTGCGCTGCGTGTCGAGACCGGCCACCAGTCCGACGTCAGTGGCGGCCACGTTATTTTTCGTGCTGTCGATGTTCAAGGAAGCAGCTCCATGGGTCGGATCGGCCGCACGCGGCGGCGCAGGATCGGGAATTGGGCGGGGATCACCAGCGGCAAGCGCAGGCGCCTGGAGACAATCTCGCGTCAGACAGTCTGCGTCGAAGCCGCGTGCGCCGCGTCCTGCACGTGCGCGGCAAGTTCACCCGCAAGCAGGGTCGGCAACAAGTCGAGGGCATCGGCAAAACCGGTGATCGGAACATACGGAATGCCGGCAGAACGACAATGTTCGATCAGGCGATGTTTGGCGAACACGAGATCCGCTTCGCCGGCGACGCAGAAATCCGAAGCGCCGTCGCCGATCAGCAGCACGCGCTTCTGTTCCGCGCGCGCTCGCCCGGCGCAGGAGCATTTGCAGTTGCCACTGGCGACGCGACACGCGGGATTGCCGTAGGGGAAATCAAGCTGCCAGCCGCGCTCGCCGACAGACTCCAGACGGTTTGCGATGATCGGCACGTCGCCGAGACCGTAGCTGCCGAGGATGCGCCGGATCGCGTAGTCGAGGCCGTCGCTGACGATGGCGAGCGGCATGCCCGCTTCGCGTGCGGCGGCGACGAAATGCACGAACGCGCGATCGATCGACATGTTGTCCAGATGCGCATCCATTTCCTCGCGCGACGCCTCGAGCAAGGCAACCTGCTGCGCCATGCAGTCGTGCGAGCCGATCTCGCCACGCCGCCAAGCGTCTTCCAACGCCATCCAGCCCGGCTGACCGAAGCGCTCGAGCAGGGAGTCGGTAATGTCCTCGACCGAGACAGTGCCGTCGAAGTCGCACAAGATGGTCCACTGGGACACGGATCGTTTCCTGGAAGCCGGGAGGGCCCATTCCGCGGCGTAGGATAGCCGCGAACGGCTTTCGACGGGCTTTCGCGACCCTTGGACAAAGGTCATGGGTCCTCGATCCGCGACCGTTCAACGGGCCACTCGTGCCGCGACCGCTTGTCCGTTCAGCGTTTGAAACGCACAAGCACGCGCTGTCCGATGCGAAAATCGGGATGCTCCAGCAGCAGTACGCATTCCACATCGTGTGCGCCCGCGCGCTCGACCGGATCGTCGGTCAGCCGACTCGGACCGAACACTTCGCCGACGCGAAGCACGCGCGCGGAGACCGCGCTGCCCTGGTCGGAATCGCGCACGACCTCGGCCTGCATGCCCGGCTTGACCAGATCGACATAGGCTTCATTGAGTTCGGCACGCACGATGAGCGGACGATCGGGCAGCAACTGGAACAATTCGGTTGGCGACTGCGCGGACAGTACGTCGCCGACGTGCACCGAACGGCGCACGATGCGTCCCGCCGTGGGTGCGCTGATCGCTGCTGCATCGAGTTCCGCATGTGCGGCATCGAGATGCTCGCGCGCGAGCCTCACGGCAGCGTCGCCGGCGCCGATCTCGGCTTTGAGCACCGCCAGCGCCGCACTCGCGTCATCAGCGGACTGGCCCGTCGCCGCACCCGCGGCCGCCGCTTCTGCCGCACGCGCGGATTGCATCTGCGCCGGGCGCAGTCGCGCCTTGAGTACGTCGACCTGCGCCTGCGCCTGGGCGAAACTCGCCTGTGCGATACCGACACCGATGCGCGCCTGGCGTTGATCGAGCAGCGCGAGCGCATCGCCCTGCTTGACGGTTTCGCCCTCTTCGACGTTGACCTCGGCAACGCGCCCATCGCGCGCGGCGACGACGCGGACGAGCCCGCCTTCGACATCGATCTGGCCGCGCGCCATCGCCAGGTACGCGCCCGACGAGGCGGCTCCGACGGCAGTCGCCGTCGGCTTGTCGTGCGTGCCATCGGAACACGCGACCAGCACCGCAATCAGCGGCACGATCAGCGAATGAAAATTTGCGCGCAGCGTGATCATCGAAAACGTTCCATCAAAACCTGTCGGCATGCACGCGACAACGCGGGCCAGCTTACACAAACCCGCATCGCAATCCTCGTCGTGCTCAATGAAGCAACGGGCGCAACAGCGCGACGGTGACACACAACCCGACGATGGCCAGTGGTGCGACTTTGCATCGCTGCAGCAGCACCAGTCCCGATACGGCTACCAGCGCATCCCCCGCGTCGATGACAGCGCTGGTCCATAACGGATCGTACAGTGCCGCGCCAAGCACGCCGACCACGGCGGCATTGATGCCGGTCAGCGCTCCCAGTGCGCGCGGCATCGATTCGATCCATTGGAATACGCGCAGGCCTGCAACCGCCAGCAATAGCCCCGGCGCAAAAATCGCTATCAGTGCCAGCGCCGCGATGACGGAGCCGCCGCCCGGCGGCGCTGCCACCGCGCCGAGATACGCTGCAAAAGAAAACAGCGGTCCCGGCAATGCCTGAGCGGCGCCATACCCTGCAAGGAAAGCGGCGTCGGATACCCAGCCGCTCGGCACCAGGCCATCGTGCAGCAGGGGCAAGACGACATGGCCTCCGCCGAACACCAGAGCGCCGGCGCGATAGAACCGTTCCAGCAGAGCAATGAGATCGTTGGGTCGGACGATCGCCGCCAGCGGCAGCAACAGCAGCAGGCCGAGGAAAACCGTCAGCGCAGCTGCAGCAACGCGTGTACTCACGCTTGCGGGAAATCGCGTGCGACGTTGCGTGCGACGGCATGCGAGCATTCCGAGCAAGGCGCCCGCGAGCAACGTTGCCAGTTGCGTCATCGGCGTCCGATACATCAACAGCACGATGGCCGCGCTTGCGCCGATCGACGCCGTCTGCCAGTCCGCGCACAGGCGCCGGGCCATGCTCCATACCGCTTGCGCGACGACCGCAACGGCAACCAGCTGAAGTCCGTGCAGCACCGGCGCAAGCATCGTCGTGGGCAGGCGCGGCGCGAGCCACGCGAACGCGACCATCAGGAGTGCCGAAGGCAAGGTGAATCCGAGCCATGCCGCCAGCGCACCGAGCCAGCCGGCTCGCTGCAAGCCGACCAGGAATCCGACCTGGCTGCTCGCCGGGCCAGGCAGCAACTGGCACAAGCCGACCAGCCCTGCGTAGTCGGCTGCACTCAGCCAGCGCAAGCGGCGCACATACGTCTTCTCGAAGTAGCCCAGATGGGCGATCGGTCCGCCAAACGATGTGCACCCGAGACGCAGCGCCTCGACGAAGACGGCGCCCGCGCCTGCTCGACTCATGCAGATGCCGGACGCTGCGTTCGCCGATCCGAAAGGATGCGGCCATCCTCCATCGCGAGTACGCGATCGGAATGCGTGACCAGGCGCGGATCGTGGCTGACGCAGAGCACCGTCGCACCGTGTGTGCGCGCGATGCGATGCAGGGTATCGATGACGATCTGACCGTTCGCGGCATCGAGGGCACTCGTCGGTTCGTCCGCAAACAGCAACTGCGGCTCCTTCGCCAATGCGCGCGCGATCGCGACCCGCTGCTTTTCGCCACCGGACAGCGCCGCCGGCTTGAGTTGCATGCGACTGCCGAGACCCACCTCTTCCAGCGCGACGCGCGCGCGCTTGCGTGCAGTCTCGTTGTCCAGGCCGAGGTAGCCGAGAGGCAGCATGACCTGCTCGATCGCGGTCAGTGCGGGAAAAAGATTGAACCCCTGGAAGACGAAGCCCGTGTGCCGCAAACGGAACTGCTCGAGCTCGACCGGCCTGAGGCGCGCGAGCGCATGCCCCAGCGCATGCACACGACCGCCATCGGGCCGAAGCAAGCCGCTGAGTATCGCGAGCAAGGTGCTCTTGCCACAACCGGACGGGCCCGACACCAGCGTCAGCTCGCCGGCGACGATTTCGATCGACAGCCCGCGCAGCACGTCGGTGCGTACCGCGCCGGAGATGAAGGACTTGTCGAGCGACTCGGCGATCAGCGCGGCGGACATGGCATCAGCGCAGCAGGAGGGCCGGATCGGCGTGACGCAACGTGCGCACCGCCGCGAGTCCGGAGAGCAGGGCGATACCCATGACCAGCACGGCACACGTCGCGATCGTCGCGATGTCGAGCTGCACCGGCACATCGCGTCGATGCGCAAGCAATACCACGAGCGCCGTCGCAACGCCGCCGACCACGAGGCCGAACGCGCCGACCCACGCAGCCTGCGCGAGCACCACGCGACGCAGCTGCGCAAAACCGACGCCGAGCGCGTGCAACGTCGCGTACTCGCGGATCGAACCGGCGACCGCGCTCATCAGGGTCTGGCTGGTGATAACGGCGCCGACGATGAACACGACGATCGCGAGGAACAGCACGCCCAAGCCCGCACCGGTCTCGAACATCCAGTACAGCACGGCGCGGCGCGAAAACGCGGCCTTGGTCCACACACCGAAGCGCGGTGTGGGTGAACTCGATCGAAGCAGGCGCGCAGCAACCACGTCCGCCTGCGCCGCGTCGCGCAACTTGACCACGTAGTACGCGACCTCGCCGCGGCTGTCGCCGTTGTCGAGTCGGCGCGATGTCGCCAGCGAGGTCACGATATTGACGCCGCCCAGTGCACGCAGGCCATTGCCGACACCGACGATGCGCACACGATGGCCGTTGACGACGGCCTGACCGCCAAGGCTCAGGCCAAGCTTGGCGAGGTCGGCACGATCGACGATGACGCCATCGGGTTCATCCAGCCGCGCGCGCAAGTCCGGCGGCAGCACGTCGGCGAACATCATCCCGTCGGCGCGCGTGTCGATGCCGGAAACGAAGACCGAAACGCCGCCCTTGTCTGCCGGTCCGCGCCAGTCGCCGTCGATCCAGTTGAAGGGTTCAACGCGCGCGACCTGCGGATCCATCAAGGCGCTGATTTCGGCGTCGTGCGGAATCGGCCGACCGAGCTCGATGCTCTGCGTGCCCGGATAGCCGATCCAGAGGTCGGCCGCGGATTTTCGGATATAGACGGCCGAACTGTTGAAAATGCCGAACACGAGCGCGGCCTGCACCAGGAGCAACAGGCCTGAGAACGCGACCGCCAGCGCCGACGGCAGGAAGCGTCGCCATTCGTGCAGCAGGGTCTTGCGCGCGAGCGGAATCATTCGCCGTGCGCGTCCGTGCGCGCATCGCGATTCGCCATCGTCGTGTCCGGCAAAGGTGCGCCGCCCAGCGCCTTGTACAACGCGACGAAAGCGATATCGCACTGCTGCTGCGCTTGCACGATCTCGATGCGCGCCTGCAAAAGCGTCGAGCGCGACGTCGCGAGTTCGATGCTGTCGGCGAGACCGAGGCGATGCAGGGTCTCGCTCGACACATCGCTGCGCTCGAGACTTTCGCGTGCACGCTGCAGGGCGGCAAGGCGCTCGCGTTGCCGTTCCAGCGTCGTCAGTGCCGTCTGCGCTTCGGCAACGCCTTCGAGCACGGCTTGCCGATACGCGAGCAGGGACGCCGAAAGCTCGGCATCGCGCGCCGTCACGATGGCGCGGCGCGCACCCCAGTCGAACAACGGGATCTCGATCGCGGGTCCGAACGTGATGATGCCGTCCGCGTCGGAAAGGCGCGTATGGCCGATCACCTTCGACGCATAGGTCAGCGCCCCGCCCAAGCCCAGGCGCGGATACAGGTCGGCGCGCGCGAGCCCAAGTTCTCCGGCAGTCTTGAGTACTTCGTTTTCGGCGCGATGGATTTCCGGACGCGTGCGCAGCAGGTCGGCCGGCATGCTGTCGACGCCCACGCTGTCGATATCTTCGCTGCGACCACGCATCGGCGCATCGTCGTCGATGAACCCGGCTGCGTCCTCGCTGCGTGCAAGCAGTACGCCGATGCGTCGACGGGCGTTGTCGATGGCCAGGCGCGGCTCGACCAGTGCCGCCTCGGCAGTCGCCGCCTCTGCCTGGGTCAGCGCCAGTTCGCGCGCCGACGCGAGGCGCAAACGCTGGCGCGTTGCCACAAGCGTGGATTTTTCGTTCGCGGTCGCAGCGACCTGCTCGAACAACGCTAGGCGCAGCCTGGCGCCGCGAAACTCGATGTAGCTGCGAACGACTTCAGCGATCACGCTCACGCGCGCCGACTGCAGGTCGCTCTCGGCGATACCCAGATCGCCCGCGGTCACGCGTGCTCGGCTCTGCGCGCGGCCGAACAAACCGAGCTCCCAGCGCGCATCGAAACCCATCTGGAAATAACTCGCGCTGCTGTCGGGCGCGGGTTCCGAAAAGGTATGCGCACTGAGCTGGGGCTGGAAAGCCGCGTTCGCGGTTCCGGCGAGCGCGCGCGATGCATCGATGCGCAATGCAGCCTGGCGTATCGTGAGATTGTCGGCCAGCGCGGCATCGACAAGGCGATCCAGCTGCGGATCCTCGAAGGCTTTCCACCACCCTCGCAGATCGGGCGCGCGCGCACCGGTTGCACGCGCCTGTTGCCGCCACGCGGCGGGCGTCTCGACCGGCAGCGTCGGCAACGGCACGCTCGCGCACCCGGCAAGCGCGATCAGAGACGCGCAGACGAGCGCGAAAGCTTTGACGGAACGAATGGACATCCTTGCAGGCAGACGCTGGCTCAATGCCGAGTTGGAGCAGCAGGGCGTCATTCTATCCGCTCGCGCGGTTATCCAACCGGATCTCGGGTTGCACGAAGGGGCATCGAAACCGACGCCCGAGCACGCGCAGAAGCGGCTTGATGAAGCACGCCGCGTGCGGGTGGCGGATTCCGGTCGGACCGGTCCGCCACCCTCTTCGCCTAGAGACAGGCGTCTGCGTCGAATCCGTCGCGGAACAACACGTCTGCGTATACCGATGCATTGGCAGTCGCCGTGTTGTTGGCCGCTACCGGGTCCATCGTGCTCGCGCTCGCGCTGGCATTCAGCGCAAATGGATTGGCACCTTGATATGCCTTGGGCACGCACACCGTCGTGGTGACCATGCGCGTCTGGCCGGAGGGCAAGGACGCAAAGGAACACGGCCACGCACTCGAACAATCACCGGCATTGCCCACGAACCCGAGACCGGCCGGCAATGTGCTGGTCAGCTGCACGTTCGCCGCGTCGTTGGGTCCGTTGTTGGTTACGCTGACCGAATACGTGAATCGCTTGCCGGGCAGGATGTTGCCGGGTGGTCCGACCAGCACGACCGCGAGATCGGCCGTCGGCGTCACGGAGGTGCTGGCACTCGCATTGTTGTTGGCGGAATTCGGATCGAACGTCGCCGCCGATATGCTCGCGCTGTTCACGATCGTGTTCGGCGCAACATAGGCCGCCGGCAACGCAAACGTCGCCGTGACGACCTGCTGCGCACCGGATGTCAGGCTCGCGATGGTGCACGGAAATGCAGCGCCGGTGCAGCCCGAATTCGAAACGAAGGTCAAACCTGCAGGCGTCGCATCGGCGAGACTGATTGTCTGTGCCGCGCTGGGGCCGTTGTTCGTCACCGTGATCGAATAGGTGACCGTGTTGCCCGCGCTCACGCTCGGCGGGCCACTCATTGAAAGCGCGAGGTCGGCCGACGTGGTGATCACGGTCGTCGCCGTCGCACTGTTGTTCGCGGGAGTGTCATCCGGAGTTTCGCTGCTGACGCTCGCGACATTGACGATATTCTGGCCACTCGACGCCGTGGCGGGCACCGTGTAAGTCGCCGTGATCGTGCGGCTCACACCGCTCGCAAGAGACGGGAACGTGCATGGCAGCGCCGCGCAATCGCCGGTGACCGACGCCAGCGTGACGCCGGCCGGAACCGGATCGGTGACGACGACATTGGTCGCCGCGTTCGGCCCATGGTTCGTCGCGTTGATCACGAACGTGGCCTGCGTTCCAGCGACCACGCTCACCGAGCCGGTCTTGGTGATTTCCAGATCGGCACCGCTTCCGACGATCGCAGCGGGCAACGGCCATACCCATGCACCGCGCGAACGCGTGAACGCGGCCAACGTGGTGAAGCCGCGATCGACGACAAGTTCCCACACCATCACGCGCGGGAATTGCGCGAAATACTGCCAATTCGGCGTATCCACCGAGATGTCATCGGTGTAGTACAGGCCCCAGTCCGTGCCGGCGAATACCTGATCCGGGCGATTCGGGTTCGGCATGATCTGCTCCACCGGAACGTTCGGCAGGTTGCCGGTCTTGTCCTTCCAGACGAAGCTGGGGCAGTTGTAGGCCGAACAGGTCACCTGGAACACGTGGCCAGGCTGCGCCGGCGTGTTCTGGTTGAAGCCGCCGACCGCGGCGTAGGCGACCAATGCCGTGCGCGGGTCGAAACGCACGCCGAAGATCGGACGGTTCGGCAATACGGCATTGCCATTGGTCACGTTGACCGGCGTCGCGCAGTTTCCATCGAGGGGTGGCGCTGCGGGGCAGTTCGCTGCCGCCGCCGTACCGAGCCCGAACACGAGCTGCACGTTTCCGTCGTTGGTGCCGACGGCTGCAACAGTCGGGTCAGTGAACGAGTACGCGACGTAGTTGATGTACGAGCGGTTGTCGGTACCGAGGATCAGGTTGTTCTTGGTCAGGTTCGGTGTGCGCGCCTTCCATGACGCGCGCATCGTCGCCGTTGTCGGATTTGTCATGTCGACCGTTTCCCACAACCGGTTGGTACCCGCGATCATGTGGTTGCATCCGCTGGCCGTGCTGCATCCGCTGCCGGCTTGATCGAGCACACCCCATTTGTAGATGTCGTACGACATCGCAAAGATTGAACTGGACAGGTCGGCGGCGCCGCCCCAGGTGCCGCCGGTATTGCCGGAGGCCGTCGAGAAACTGCCGCCGAGCGGATTGGGCGCGCCGTAAGTGAGGCTGCGGGCGAGCGATCCGTATTGGCTGGAATTGAACCAGATCGAATTGCCGATCGGCTCGATCTTGTTCATGGTGCCGTCACCGCCGCAATTGGAATTCCATTGCAGCGCAGCGGTCGGCGTGCCGGTGAACTTGACCGCGGAGCAGCCATTGTCCTGCGCACCGGCGCCCACCGCCGGCGTCGACGAGTTCGCGAAGTTCGACGTGATGTCACCGAAATAGAACTCGATGCTGTTGATCGTGTTGTTGAGCTGGCGGAAGCTCGGGAATGTCGCGCTCGCGTTCTCGGTATAGAACACGCCGCCGTCGGATCCGATCAGCATCTTCTCCGGGTTGCCGGGCAAGAAGGCGCGCGCATGATGGTCGACATGCACATGGTTCAGCGTGCCGGCCGGCTGGGTGCCCCATCCGCAGGTAATGTCTGCAAAGCTGGTTCCGCCATTGGTGGAGCGATAGACGTCGAAGCCGCTGAGATAGGTCGTCTCGGGATCGGTCGGGTGCACGGTAAGTCCCGCGTCGTACCACATCTGCGAGCCGCCATTGGACGAGCTGGACTCGCAGCCGACCACGTTCGCGGTTGCGGCGCGCTTGACCCAGGTGTCGCCCGCATCGTCGCTGCGCCAGACCCCGAGCACATTTCGGCTCGCTGCCGAAGCGGCCATCGCATAGACGGTGCCGGGCTGGCTCGGAGCGACAGCGAGTTCGATGCGACCCAGATCGGTTGCACCGGCTACGCCGCTGCCGGTACCGACCGGCCAGCCATTGGCGAGCAGCGTCCAATCATTGGTCGCCGGACATCCACTGGCCGGGATCGTACCCAGGCGATAGACGCCGTTGGAGCCGGTCTGGCCCAGATCGGGCTGTACCGGTGTCGCGGCCCCGCGGGTGCCGATGGCGGCATACAGGCGTGTCGTGCCGTCCCCGTTGCTGACCGGGACCAGGCCGGTCACGTCCTGGCGCTGCGGTGTGCCGCTGGTGGCAAACGGATTCGTGTAGCAGGGTCCGACCCAGTTCGTGCCCGCGTCGTAGGAGAAGTAGACGCTGGTCTTGGTGCCGACGATGAGCGTGTTCGCGTTGTTCGGGTCGACAGCGACCTTGCCGATCGCCTGGTATTGCGGAAAACCGTTGGCCGAACCCGTGTAGTACGGGCTGAAAACCGCCGTGCCGAGCAACGCCCAGGTCAGCCCCTGATCGGTGCTCTTCAGAACGCCCGATGCGCCGAACGAGAACGAGCCGTAGTTGAGATCGCCGGTGCCCGCGTAAATCGTGTTGTGATCGTGCGGATCGATCGTGATGTCCGAGATCGACAGTCCGGCAATCTCCGGCATGTTGGTCACCACCGACCATGAGGTCGGATTGGGTGGCGCCGCCAGCGAGCAGCAATTCGTCGTCTTCCAGATGCCGCCTCCGTCCGAGCCGGCATAGGCAATCGTCGGATCGACCGGATCGACCGCGATCACATTGATACGGCCGGAAACGGCGCCATAGCCGTTCTGGGTATTGTTTTCAGGCATCGGCCCGAGCGCCACGAACTGACCCGGATCGAGGGTCAGCGGGGAATTGGGAACGCGTCCCTTGTCGTAGGTCTTGGGGCCCGCCGGAATAGCCGCGACAAGCGCGCGATCCTGTTCGGCCGCCTCGAGCGCCCACGCTGGATCGAATCGACCGGTCGGATAGGTGTAACGAGTGATCCAGTCGTCGCCATTCGGCGGACCGTCATCGTCTTCCGCTTCGTTCTCGCTCGAAAGAAAACTGGCTGGATTCCAGCCGACATAAGCGGCGGTCGCGACAGCGACCGTCAACAACGAACCCAGAGTCAACGGCAGCTTGCGCATGAAATTCCCCAGATGGCCGAAGGCAACGACGGCACGAATCACAGCCTGTACCGGCCATGCGAGGCGTACCGACGAGAATGGATATCAACGTGCTCAACCGCATGCCGCACGACCCGCCTGCTGCAGGCAAGCCTGCGGCAATTTCGTGATCGCAGCATCGGATATCCCCACCGTGCAGCGATCAGTCCGATTCCATTCGAGACAACAGACCGTGGTTGAGCCCGCCCAACGACGGAACGCTATCAGGCATGGGAACGATTGCGAAGGGGTCTTGGCGTCCTTTACACCGGTTTCCAGGTACGCGGCGCGCCAGCCGGCGCCTGCTCAGGCCCGGGCATGCGACGTTGCGACCGATGTCAGCACATCGACGAATGCTTCGCCGTATCGCTCCAGCTTGCGCTCGCCGACACCGCTGACCGCACCGAGCGCGCGCAAGGTCTGCGGCCGTTCGCGCAACATCGCGAGCAGGGTCGCATCGTGGAAGATCACGTAGGCGGGAACGCCCTGCTCTTTTGCGAGTCGTGCGCGCAGGTCGCGCAGGGCGCCCCACAACGAGGATTCATGCGCCGCGATATCGAGGCTCGCGCGCGTGCGCTCGGTGCGCGATTTCTGCCGTTTCACGCGGCGCTCGCCGCTGTCGGCCTGCCGGCGCAGGAGCACGGGCGTGTCGCCGCGCAACACGGCGCGACTGGCTTCGGTCAGTCGCAATGTGCCGTAACCTTCCTCATCGGGTGTGAGCAGGCCTGTCGCGACAAGCTGGCGAAACACGCCGCGCCATTGCTGCTTGTCCAGATCGGCGCCGAGACCGAAGGTGCTGAGCTCATCGTGACGCAGCGCGCGGATGCGTTCGTCCGCCTCGCCACGCAGCACGGCGATCAAATGGGTCGCGCCAAATCGCTGTCCGGTGCGGTAAGCGCACGACAATGCCTTTTGCGCGACGACGCTCGCATCCCAGGTCTCGGGCGGATCCAGACAGTTGTCGCAGTTGCCGCAGGGTTGGGCCATCGACTCGCCGAAATACGCGAGCAGACGCTGGCGCCGGCACGCAGTCGTCTCCGCGTAGCCGAGCAACTCGTCGAGCTTGCGTCGTTCCACGCGCTTGCGTTCCTCGCCGGACTCGGACTGCGCAATGAATTGCGCCAGCGTCACCACGTCGCCGAGCCCGTAGCACAGCCATGCATCCGCGGGCAGGCCATCGCGGCCGGCGCGACCGGTTTCCTGGTAATAGCCTTCCATGCTCTTGGGCAGGTCCAGGTGTGCGACGAAACGCACGTCGGGTTTGTCGATGCCCATGCCGAACGCGATCGTCGCGACCATCACGAGGCCGTCTTCGCGCAGGAAGCGTTGCTGGTTTTTCGCACGCAATCCGGCGTCCATCCCGGCGTGATACGGCAATGCGGCGACGCCCTGCTCCGCCAACCACGCGGCGGTTTCCTCGACCTTGCGCCGCGACAGGCAGTAGACGATGCCCGAAGCGCCGCGATGTGCGACCAGGAAGTCCCTGAGCTGGCGTCGCGCATCGTCTTTCTCGGCGACGCGATAGCAGATATTCGGTCGATCGAAACTGGCGACGAACTGCCGCGCCGATTCGAGCGCGAGGCGTTCGACGATCTCGCGCCGCGTCGGTGCATCCGCCGTCGCAGTCAGCGCGATGCGCGGGATCGACGGGAAGCGCTCGTGCAGGACGGTCAATGCGCGATATTCCGGGCGGAAATCGTGACCCCATTGCGACACGCAATGCGCCTCGTCGATCGCGAACAAGGCCACCGGCGTGCGCGCTATCAGATCGAGGCAGCGCTCGGTCAGCAGCCGCTCGGGCGCCACGTAGACTAGATCGAGCTCGCCCTTGCGCACCTGGCGCTCGACGGCTGCGGCTTCGGCAGCGCTCAGCGTGGAATTGAGGAACGCGGCGCGCACGCCGAGCTCGGCGAGCGCATCGACCTGGTCCTGCATCAGCGCGATCAGCGGCGAGACAACCACACCCACGCCCTCGCGCATCATCGCCGGAATCTGGTAGCACAGCGACTTCCCCCCGCCGGTGGGCATCAGCACCAGCGCGTCGTCGCCACGTGCAAGCGCATCGATCGCCTCGGCCTGATGTCCGCGGAATGCGGGATAGCCGAAGACTTGGTTGAGGATGGAGAGGGCGCTGCGCGGATCGGGCACTGGGATCGACTCGGTCAGTGGGGTGTCACGACAGGATAGCGGCGGGGCTACCGCCCATCAGGCGGG
>JBDSBK010000130.1:0-10066 GCA_039921645.1 Dokdonella sp. | reverse complement strand
CGATGGCGAGCGCCAGCAGGCGTCGCCCGGGCAGGGGATGGGGGATCGAGCGCACGGTTGGGCGGCTTCTCTCGGGACGCGAAGCACACTAGCTTGCCGGAAGCGCTCGCGTGGGGCAACGCGGCGTTGGATCACGATCGCTGCCCGTGGCACTGAAGGTTGTCGGGGAGGTGACAGGACCGACCATCAAACGCGTGTTGTTGCCAACGCTCGTCCCTGACCTTTTGAAAATTCGGATCGCGTCCCTGCCTCTGAACCCGCCGAGCCCGCTACGTACCGCAAGCCTCACTCGAAACCATTCTCGAAATAGACGTCGGTCTCGGACAAAGGAGTATTCGCCGCCATCGTGAAAAGGCCGCAGGCCGCGGCTGTGTCGACGTCGCTGTGCGCGACAATCAAGCGGTAGTAACCCGGTGCGAGGCCGGTCAGGTTGATCGAACTCCCCGACGCGAGGCAAGGGCCCGAGGCGCAGTCGTGGTTCTCGTCAGACAGGTACATGACCGGAATGAAATTGAAGCTCATGGAATCGATTTCCGACGCATCGCCGCTGACATAAATACGGTAAACGACGTTGAGTCCCGGGTTGGCGACTTCGCCGCCACATAGGGTTTGGCCAACCCTCGTGCCGAAGCAGCTATTGCCCGTGAGCGAAGTAGCGTCCGTGGGCCAAGGCAGAGGTGCAACACAGGTTTGCGCCGCGACCGGAGGCGGGATCGACAGTGCAATCATGCCGGCAACTGCGGTGCCTGCCATGAAGGAAAAAGCGCGACGTGGATGGCTTGAATTCACGGGCACTGATGAGCGATCGAAGCGGGTTGCCTGATTGAGTCTGAAGTTAAATACGTCGCGCATGATGCTAGCTCCATCATCCAACGGCGCGATCCAGCCAAACGCCGCAGCGAGGATTGTGCGGCGTAGAAAATTCGAGCGCAACTTGGTCCCTTCAGGAGAGTGCATCGCAACCGTTCAGGTTCGCAATCGACGGCTGCATCCAGCACGCCGATCATCGATGCGGTCGAGGCACTCGCAGCCCTTTTTGAACGCAAGGCTGACTACGGCCCCTCGAACCCATCCCGGAAGATCGTATCGTTGAGACCGAACTCGATGGCGAGGAAATCCTGCGCGGTTCCTGCCGGTGCCGCGGTTCCTACCGCCCAGAAGCGTGCACCGTCGATGTCGCTGGCAAGGCCGTAGATGACGTCGTCGAAAGCCGACACGTTGACCATGCGCTTGCCGGCGTTGCCGAAATAGGTATCGATGCTGCCGTTTGCGTTATAGGAGACCAATGCCAGATCGGTGCCCGAGCCGCCGGTGCTGGTGCGCGCCGAGCCCGCGGCGATCAGGCGTCCCCAGGGCATCAGGACCAGCGCGTAGGCGACGTCGTCGCTGGGACCAACAGGCGTCGTGACCAGGCCGCCGCTGCCGAAGCTGGTGTCGAGTACGCCCGCGGTCGTGTAGCGCGCGAGGGCAAAGTCTCGCCGGCCGTCGGCGACGATGGCCGAGCCGGCAAGCACGATGCGACCGTCGGGTTGGCGCACCATTGCGTTGGCCATGTCCTCGCCCGGCCCCACCGGCGTGCGCGTGATGCCGGCGGTGCCGAAACCTGCGTCGGGCGAGCCATCCGCGTTCAGGCGAATGACCAGGAATTCGGCGTTGCCCGGCCCGAACGCATAACCGGCGACCAGCAGTTTGCCGTCGGGTTGCACCACGAGCGCTCGTGCCTCGGAGTTTCCGTTCGCGGTAAATGAGGCGTTGATGTCGACTTTGCCACCGCTGCCGAAACCGGCGTCGAGCACGCCCGCTGCGCTGTGCCGGGTCAGCGCAACGTGATTCGGGCCGTTCTCGGCGGTGTAGCCGGCCGACACGATTTTTCCGTCGGACTGGATCGCCACCGCATTGCACTGGTCGAACAGCGAACCGCCCGCGCCCGATTGCAGGAACGACGTCACCGCATACCCGGACCCGTCGAACGTTCCATCGAGCGAACCATTGCTGTTGAAACGCGCGACGACGAAATCAGTCGCCGTGCCGACGCTGAAGAAGGTGCCGCAGGCGACATAGCGACCATCAGCCATGCGCACGATCGCGCGCAATCCGTCGCTTAGGTTCACGCTGAGGTCGTTGGTCGCCACCCCGCTTGTGCCGAACGTCGCATCGAGCGCTCCAGTCGGCGTCAGGCGTGCCAACGTGCTCTTGTTTCCGCCAGCGGAGCCAGCGAGCACGACATTGCCGTTCGTATCCACGACGACGCCTTGCGCGGAATCGGAAATTCCGGTGATCGGGATCGTCACGCGCACGCCGTCGGTGCCGGGTGGCAGCGCAAATGCCGCGTTGCAGCCAAGCAGCAGCGTCAGCGCGATACCCGATGCATGGGATGCGGGTCTGGTTTCATTTCGATCGTTGCAAGTGAACATGAGCAGTCTCCTGTCGTGATCGGCGTGGATCGCCACATCCGCGCACGCGCCTCGCTGGAATGCCATCGATCAGAGGGTTTCCTGTCCATAGCGGAAAATGGTGTCCGGCAAGCCGAACTCGATGGCGAGAAAATCCTGGCTCGCGCCTGGAGTGGCGGTGCCGATGGCCCAGAAGCGCGCGCCGCCGATGTCGCTGGCGAGGCCGTAGGCACTTTCATTGGCGGTGGACAAGCTGATCATGCGCTTGCCGGCATCGCCGAAATAATGGTCGAGACTGCCATCCGTGTTGTAGGCGGCGACGGCGAGCGCCGTGTCGGACTGCCCCACCGTCACGCGCGCGGACCCGGCGGCCACCAGGCGTCCCCACGGCATCAGTGCAAGCGCATAGGCGTAGTCGTCGCTCGGACCGATCGCCGTCGTCACGAGCCCAGCGTTGCCGAAGCTGGGATCGAGCACGCCGTTCGCTGTATAGCGCGCCAGCGCAAAGTCGCGTTGGCCGCCGGTGGCGTACACCGAGCCGGCCAGGACGATGCGCCCATCGGGCTGGCGCACCATCGCGTTGGCGATGTCCTCGCTCGCGCCGATCGGCGTGCGCGTGATGCCGGCGCTGCCGAATCCCGAATCGGGCGAGCCGTCGGCATTCAACCGCATGAGCAGGAAATCGCCGTTGCCGCCGGCTGAAAATGCATAGCCGGCAATCAGCAGCTTGCCATCGGGCTGTATCAGCAAGGCCTTCGCTTCGGAAGCGCCATTCGCCGACCCGGACGCATTGACCACCAGCTTGCCACCGGTGCCGAACAGCGGATCGAGTTGGCCGCTCGCGGTGTGTCGCGTCAGCGCCACATGCGGAGCGCCGGTTTCGTAGGTGTAGCCAGCCGACACGATCATGCCGTCCGCCTGCACCGCGACCGCGTTGCATTGTTCGCCGGGTCCGGACGGTCCGAATGGCGTGACCGCGAAACCCACGCCGTCGAAACTGGTGTCGAGCGATCCGCTTGCGTTGAAGCGTGCGGCGACGAAGTCGTTCGCGGTCGTCGCACTGACGAAGATGCCGCAGCCCGCATAGCGGCCATCATCCATGCGTACCAGCGCGCGCAGGCCGTCGCCGAGGCTGGGGCTGAGGTCGTGCGTGGCGATGCCGTTGATGCCGAACGTGTCGTCGGGCGCGCCGCTCGGCACCCGGCGTGCGAGGACCGAATAGTTGCCGCCGGCGGAGCCTGCCAGCACGAAGTTGCCGTTCGGGTCGGTCGCCACGGCCTGCGCGATATCGGAAATGCCGCTGATCGGAATCGTTATCTGCGCACCGTCGGCACCCGGCGCCAGTGCGGCGACCGATCCGCAGGCGAGCGCCAGAATCGCGAGCACCAGCGTGGCCGATGCGTGTCGTGCGGCAACCCATGTGCTGCGGAATTCCCTGTCGTCGTCGCTGCTGGCCATCGCTGCACTCCTCGTCGTGGGCAGCGTCGATTGCAGCATTCGGGCGCGCAGCGGTCTTGACGGATTCGTGAGGCGTTCAGGACGAATGCTGATCCGGGGGCGCTGAATGCCGATGCGTCGACTTATCGGGCGGGTTGCGCGACCGTGGCACTCGCTTCCAGCGGCAACAATACGGCTGCATCGACCAGCAGATCCGGCGACGTCCTCAGTGCGTCCAGCCGCATCTGCTCGCGCGCTGCCGCGTCGCTGTCGCCGCTGGCGCGCAACGCGGCAACGTGCCATTCGATCACATTGGGCTGTTGCGCCAGCCACGGATCGAGCGCCGCGGCGATTGCAAGGGCGCCGGCCGCATCGTTCTGCGCGAGGCGCCAACGACCCAGTTGCAACAACGCTTCGAAGCGCGGCGGCCACTCCGTGTGCCTCACGTTGGCATCGACCAGTTGTTGCAGCGCCGCCAGCGCCTCGGCGCGATGGCCTTGCGCCTGTTGCACCTGCGCTGCAACGAGCGGTTGCCATGTGGCCATCGCGGTATTGCCGGGATTGGCTGCAATGCGCTGCGCGAGCGCTGCGGCCACGCGTTCTGCGCCGGCACTGTCGCCGCTGCGGGCGGCGACGCGGGCGGCATCGTCGAGCACTGCGGCATCGTCAAGATCGGATTTCGCGCCCGCGAACAAACGATGCGCTTCATCTAGCGCCGCGCTCGCCTCGGCCCAGGCCTCGCGCTGCTCGGCGATGATGCCGCGCGCCCAATGGCCCTTGGCTTGCCAGTTCGCATTCGCCTGGCCGCGACCGATGGCGAGCGCTTGGTTCACCAGCGCGTCGGCATCGTCGTAGCGACCGAAGATCGCGAGTATTCGGGCGAGATTGGTCGCGACGTGCACGCGGGTTTGCAGATCGGATTGTGCCTGCGCCAACGCAAGCGCCCGCTTCAGCATCGGTACCGCGCTGAGTGCGTGGCCGGCGTCGTATTCGGCAGCGGCAAGACCGCCGAGCGTGCGCAACTCCAGGTCGATCGAACCGCTCTCGCGCGCGGCGTCGATCGCCTCGCGAAAGCGCGTCAGTCGATCGTCGAAACGACCTTGTTCGCCATCGACGATCGCGAGGTTCGCGAGCACGCTGGCCTCGTTGCGCCGGTTGCCGGTGCTGCGCGTCAGCGGCAGGGCCAGTTCCAGATGCTGACGCGCTTGCTCGAGGTGCCCGCGCTTGATGTCGACCGCGCCATAGGTCGAATGCACGCCGGCCAGCGTCAATGGCTGGCTGTCGTCGGGCAGATGCAGCAAGGCCTCATCCAGATACGCGGCGGCGGCATCGCCATTGCCCCTGAAGTACTCCGATGCGCTCAATTGGCGCAACGCCGGCACCAGCAAATCGACCTCGCCGCGTTCGCGTGCAGCGTCGGCGACGCGCGTCGCGTTCTCGATGCTCGCATCCGCCTCATTGGTGGCGCCTTGTGCGATCGCCAGGCGCAGGCGCGGCCACAGCAGGCTCGGGTCCTGGTCGAGGCAGATCTGGAAATACTTCTTCGCGTTGATCGCATCGCCGTGGATCGAGGCATCGAGACCGCGTGCGTAGGCTTCGACGAGGAACGGGCTGCGAATGCCAGTGTCGTCGCTGACCGCGATCGGCGCCGCAATGCCGAGCCAGCGCTGCAGACGCGCCACCGAATCCACCGCGAGTGGCGTCGCCGCGGTTCCGCGCAGCACGTCGTGGTGGGTTTCGTTGCCATTGACGCGCAAGTGCAGGTCCAGTTCGTAGAGCGAGCCGACGCGCCGCAGCTGGCCGCTGACGAAATGCGTCGCGCCGAGCGACTTGCCCAGTGTCGCCAGCGCCGCTGCGTCGAACGTCTCACGCGGACCGACCTGCGCCTGCACGATCTGCGACCCGACCACCTCGACGCGGCCGCGTTCCTGCAACAGGCTCGCAATCAGGCCCATCAGTCCGTTGCGCGTCCATGCGAGATCGGCATCGCCGGTCTCGTCGGTGATCGGCAGGATCGCGACGCGCGGCAGGGAAGGCCCATCGCCGGCGCTCGGCGGCACGTGCGGCACGAGCAGGGCGGCAGCAATCGCGAGCGAAGCGGCGAGTGCGGCGAGCCACCAGGGCCGTGCCGAACGTTGTATTGACGCGGTCGGCGCGACGATACCGGCCAAGGGCACCTCGGCAGTGTCGACGCGTACTTCGCCGATCCATTGCAGACCGCGCCCATGCACGGTGCGAATCACGTGCTGCTGATCGCCGTCGTCGCCGAGCGCGCGCCGCGCCTTGCTCAGTAGTTGCGACAGGGCGGCGTCCGTGACCGGCCGCTGTCCCCACAACGCATCGTTGATTTCGCGCTTGGACAGCGCGCGGTCGCGGTGTTCGATCAGCAACTCGACGAGATCGAAGACCTTGGCCTCGACGTCGACGATCGCGTCACCATGACGAATCGCGCGCGTGGCGAGGTCGATGGAGTAGTCACCGATGCGATAGAGCGGCGCGGAACGCACGTTGTCTCCATCCGACCTGCGAGGCGATCGATTCTAGTCGCCTGATTGGCCGCGCGTGCATTTATGCGCATGCTGGCCACCTGCAAGCCTCAAGCCAGCAGCGCGTCGATGTGGGCTGCCGTCGATTCGCGCAGGGCGGTCAGGCTGTAGCCGCCCTCGAGGCTTGAAACGATGCGGCCGCGCGCATGCCTGTTCGCGAGCTCGACCAGGCGCCGGGTCACCCAGCCGTAGTCGTCGGCGTCGAGGTTCAGGTTCGCCAGGGGGTCGAGACGATGCGCGTCGAAGCCTGCCGAGATCATCACCAGCTGTGGCGCGAAGGCGTCGAGCGCAGGCAACACGATGTCTTCGTAGGCCTGGCGAAATTCCTTCGAGCCGGCACCCGCCGCAAGCGGTGCATTGACGATGTTGCCGGCCCCGGTTTCGCCGCGGGCGCCGGTGCCCGGATACAACGGCCATTGATGCGAAGACGCATACAACACGCGCGCATCGTTCCAGAAAATGTCCTGCGTGCCGTTGCCGTGGTGCACGTCGAAGTCGATGATCGCGACACGTGCGAGGCCGTGTCGTTCGATCGCGTGCGCGGCGCCGACCGCGATGCTGTTGAACAGGCAGAAGCCCATCGCAGTCGACGGCGTCGCATGGTGGCCCGGCGGACGCACGGCGCAGAACGCACGCGAACGCGTGTTGGAGATCGACGCATCGACCGCGGCGCAAACCGCACCCGCGGCACGCAGCGCTGCTTCGGCCGATGCCGGCGACATCACCGTGTCGGCGTCGAGGCGAACCCAGCCCGCATCGGGCGCGTTGGCGAGGATCTCGTCGATCAGTTCGACGCGATGCACGCGGGCGAGTTGCGCATACGTGGCGCGCGGCGCCTCGATGCGTTCAAGCAGCGTGTAGCGCGGATCGTCGAGCGCCGCCAGTACGGCAGCGAGGCGCGCCGGAGACTCGGGATGGCCGGGGCCCGGATCGTGTTCCAGGCAGCGTTCATGCGTGTACAGCGCAACGCTCATGCGGCCCCTGCGCTCTCAGCCAGCATGGCGAGCGCCGCACACGCCTGCGCGTCGCTCAGTTGCTGCGCTTGCGTCGCCGTTTCGTTCGGTAGCCATTGCGGGAACGGAATTTCCTCAACGCGATGCGCGCCCGTAGCCGAATGGATTTCCTTGAGCCGGGCCAGGCGTTGCGCCGGAAATCGGTTCGCCAGTCGCGCGAGCGCCGGCCACAGGCGTGCATGCACGAAGCTGATCTTGCCGTCGACCAGGCGGCAGACGAGCACATCGCTGCAATCGCGCACGGCGCGAGTCGCTGCGAAGATCGAGCGATTGTGCGGGTGCGACCACCAGTTGCCGTTCAGCGCTTCACCCGCGATCGCATCGGCGAGCGAGGCGATAGCGCCGCGTCGCGACGCTTCCAGAACGACGCCGTGTTCGACGACGAATGCGATGGCCTGCGCCGGGGACAGGATTGCGGCGGTGTGCTGCAGCAATGCGGCGGAAGAAGTCGCCTTCATGCGCACTCAGCTCTTCTTGCGTCGCTCGTGCTGCCACAGCACTTCGCCGTGACCGGACGCGCGTGCGAGCACGCGGCAGAGCACGAACAAGAGGTCGGACAGCCGATTGAGATAGCGCGTCGCCTGCGGCCGGACGGTGTCGTCCTGCCGCGCGAGGGTGATCGTTTCACGCTCGGCGCGACGGCAGATCGTGCGCGCCATGTGACACTGTGCCGCGGCCATGCCGCCGCCGGGCAGGATGAAATCCTTCAGCGGCGGAAGGTCGTCGTTGAACGAGTCGAGCACCTGTTCGAGACGATCGATATCCGCGTCATGCACCATCGCCATGCCGGGGATGCACAACTCGCCACCGAGGTCGAACAGCTCGTGCTGAATCTGGGTCAGCACTTCGCGCATGGACGCCGAAATCTCGCAGGCGAGCACGACGCCGATCGCGCTGTTCAATTCGTCGACGGTGCCGTACGCGGAAACGCGCGCCGAATCTTTCGCCACCCGCGTGCCATCGCCGAGGCCCGTCGTGCCGTCGTCGCCGGTGCGTGTGTAGATTTTCGAGAGACGGTTACCCACGGCGTTCGCTGTGCTCCGAAGCCCTCCCCTTCAAGGGGAGGGTTTGGGTGGGGATGGTGTCGGGCGCATGCAATTTCTCAGATCACGCTCAGTGGTTACTCGACTGCGCAGACTTGGCGTTACCACCGAGCGCCTTGAGCGAGGTGATTGTTGCAACATGCATTCCCGCCCCTACGCCCACATAGATCAGCGTCGTGCGCACGAACGGCAGGTACCAGTCGCCGAGATTCTCGATCCAGCCGCCCAAGCTGCGCACCGGCGCGTTCGGATTGGCATGGATCCAGCTCTGGCTCAGCCAGTAGAAACTGCCGTTCGAGATCACGTAGCACACGCTCGTCACCACGATCGCACTGGCGATCAGCAGGGCCAGTTCGCGCACGTGCATTCCCGCATAGTGCGAACGCAGCCACGAGCCGCCGAACCAGAGTGCAGCGTAGCTGGGCAGGAGGAACCAGTACGCCGGAGAAACGCAGTAGTGTTCCCAGAAACTCAGGCCCTGGCTGTCGATGACGATGTAGTCGATCGCGACTGCCAGCACCATCAGTGCCGGAAAAGCCCAGCGCGCCGAGCCGCGCAAGTAGAACCCGGCAATGAAGAACAGAGCCCACGACGCATCCGGCAACGGGAAGAAATGGTCGGTCAGCAAGTGCGAACGCGTCGCCACCATCACGAGCGCAAGGATGGCGACGATGCCGATGCGCCAGGGCGTGGAGAGGCTGGAAAGTGGAGCTGTCATGATCGGGTTCCGGTCGAGCGGATTTCCAGTTTAGCGCATGCGGCGCGCAGCGCGCGCCGCCGGTGTATTGCGGGCAGGTATCATTGACGCATGGAAAATGACTTCGACGTCCTCATCATCGGCGGCGGTCTGGTCGGCGCGAGCCTCGCGATCGCACTGGATGGCAGTGGTCTGCGCGTCGCGCTGGCTGAAGCCGCGCCACCGCGCGTCGACCTGCAGCCGAGCTACGACGAACGAAATCTTGCCCTCGCGCGCGCAAGCGTGAACGCACTCGAGGCGCTGGGCGTGCTCGATGCAGCATCGCCGGCGACGCCGATCCGGCACATTCATATCAGTCGGCGCGGCGACTTTGGCGCGGTCAGGCTCGATGCCGCCGAACTCGGCCTGCCGGTGTTCGGCGCCGTGTTGCCGGCGCGCGAGCTTGGCAACGCGCTGCTGCAGAGGCTCGATCGTTGTCGTGATCTCGTGCGCATTGCGCCGGCGCGCGCAGTGGCGATCGATGCCGGGTCCGACCGAGTGGACGTCGAATTGCGCAGCGGCGACTTGACCCGGCCGGTGCGCACGCGTCTGCTGGTTGGCGCCGACGGGACCGAATCTTTCGTGCGCGGCGCGTGCGGCATCGCCGCGAACCGCCATGACTACGGACAATCCGCGTTCGTGACGACCGTGACGACCGAAAAGGCGCTCGATGGCACCGCATACGAGCGTTTCACCGATTCCGGCCCGGTCGCGTTGTTGCCGCTGGGCGAACGGCGTGCCGGACTCGTTCTCAGTGTGCCTTCCACGAGTGCGACCGATGTCGCCGCCCTCGACGATGACGCCTTCATCGCGTTCGTGCACGAGCGATTCGGCTATCGCGCCGGTCGCCTGACGCGTCCGGGCAAGCGCAAGCCGTATCCGCTTGCGCGCATGCTCG
>JBDSBK010000129.1:0-3376 GCA_039921645.1 Dokdonella sp. | reverse complement strand
GTCCAGCTGAACGCGTCTGCGCGCGCAATGCCACGCGCGCTGGATTGATCGCGCCACGCGGTATCCTGGAGCACACGCTCGAGGCCTTCGCGCAGTGCCGTCTCGTCGAACGGATCGACGTTCAGCGAGATCGCGCCGGCCGCATCGCGCGCGATTTCCGGCAGCGACGAGACCTTGGACGTGAGCGTCGGCACGCCGCTCGCGATCGCTTCCAGCACCGGCAGGCCGAAGCCCTCGTACAACGAAGGAAACGCGAATGCGTGCGCACCCGCATACAAAAGTGGCAGGTCCTCCTCGGCAACATAACCGAGCCGGCGGGCTTCTCCGCGCGTTTCGAGCGGAGCGAGCACCCCTTCAAGTTCCGTATTGAGCCAGCCACGCGCACCCACGATCACGAGCGGGTGGCGCGCGCGGAGCGCAACCGGCAGCGCCGCGTATGCGCGTACGAGTCGCGCCAGATTTTTGCGCGGCTCCTGCGTTGCGACGACGAGCAGGTACGCGCGCTCCGTCAGGCCGTGTCTCGCCAGCACGGGCGCAAGTTCGGCAGCACCACGCGGGCGGTATGCCGCATCGACACCGAGTGCGACGACGCGCAGTTTCGAACGGTCCACGCCGAGCTTGCCGACGATTTCGTCGGCGACGAAGTCGGAGTCGGTGAAAATCGCGGCGGCCTTTTCCAGCGTCGGCGGCAAATGGCGCTCGAGAAAGCGCACACGCTCGATCGGATGCGTTTGCGGGTAGCTGAGCCACGAAAGGTCGTGCACGGTCGTCAACGCGGGACCTGCGAACGGCATCAGCACGTAATTGGGCGTATGCAGAAGCCAATCGTGCATCTTTCGCGTATGCACGTGGAACATCGCCGCGCGCAGCTGCGTATACGCCTCCAGCGCGGCGCTCTTGAACGGCACGTTGCGGCGCACCGCGGCGATCGTGCGATTGGCAGCCAGCGCGTGCTCGGGATCGTCGACCCAGCGATAGGCCGAATACAGGCGCAGGGCGTCGATATCGCGATGTCGCGCGAGCCCGCGTGCAAGCTCGAGGGCGTAGCGCCCGATACCGGTCAGCGGTGCGGTGATCGCGTCGACGTTGAAGATGACGCGCATCGTTCAGCGCTGCTCGCGCGCAAGATCGGCGTCGACCATGCGCTGCGCAAGGCCGGCAAGATCGAGTGAGGGTGCAAATCCGAGGTCGCGCCGCGCCTTTCCCGCATCACCTACCAGCAGCGACGCATCGACCGGCCGGAAAAATGCGGCGTCGACACGCACGCGCACGCGGTCGCTGCCGTGTTCGACGCCGACTTCGTCGACACCTTCGCCGAACCAGTCCAGCTCGATGCCGGCGGCGGCAAACGCGGCGGTCGCGAAATCACGGATGCTGGAGGCGACGCCGGTCGCCAGCACGTAGTCGTCGCCGTGTTCGCGCATGGCCATCTCGGCCATCGCGGCGACGTGATCGGGCGCGTGGCCGAAATCGCGCCGCGCGTCGAGATTGCCGAGGGCGATCGACGCCTCGCGCCCGAGCGCGATACGCGCGACGCCGCGGCTGATCTTGCGCGTGACGAAAGCTTCGTCGCGCAACACCGATTCATGATTGAACAGGATCGCGCTCGACGCACGCAGGCCGAAGCTGGAACGCCAGCTGCCCACCGCGCCGTGCGCCATCAGCTTGGACAGACCATACGGTGAGCGCGCGGAAAGCGGCGCTTGCTCGTCTTGCGGCGCGTGCGCGGGTTCACCGAAAATTTCGGCGCTCGAAGCGAGCACGAGATGCGCGTGCGGCGCATGCAGGCGTACCGCCTCCAGCAGATTCAGCGTACTCATGCCGTTGGCGGCGATGCTCGCGTGCGGATCGCGGAACGAATCGGCAACCCGCGATTGCCCGGCCAGATGGAACAGCGCATCCGGCGCGGTCATCCTGACGCAGTCGGCGCATGCGGCCGCCTCGGTCGGATCGAGACTTACCAAATGCAGCCGTGCATGAGTATCGATGCCGAGCTCGCGCAACCGCCACAGGTCCGGCGCGCGACCTGGCCGATGCGTGCCGATCACGGTTGTGCCGCTCTCGAGCAGGCGCGCTGCGAGCAAGGCGCCATCCTGGCCGCTGATGCCGGTGATCAACGCCTTCGAGATTGATGCGCTCATGCCTGCGCTTCCGGAAAACTGCGAATAACCGATTCTGCATCGCGCAACGCATCGCGCGCTGAACCTGCGTCCGCGCCCTCGATCGAAATGACAGGGATGTCGAGCAAGCCGCACAGGATTTCGGCCGCCGACTGCTTGCGTTCCTGCACGACGAGACACTCGATCGCATGGACCTGCAGCCAGTCCCACAGCGCTCGATAGGAGGGTTCGGGATCGGTTGCCTTCCAGGTGTTCGCCGCGACGATGTCGCCGGCAAACACGAGTTCGTTCTCGGCACCGTTCGCGCGCAGGTTCCACACGTCGGCATCGGACCATGTCGGCGCGCCGGCACCGACCCAGAGCAGGCGCGGGCGCGCGGCGTTGTCGTGGCGCGCATCCGCATAGATCTTTCGCACGCGCCAGTCGAGCACGCGCCGTTCGAACGAATACAGCGTCGCGCCCACCTCGGTTTCGTACTGCGGCCAACGCTCGCGCAGGACGGCCATGCCGGCCAGCCCGAGTGCAAGGCGGCGCTGCTCGCCGAAACTCTGGCTGCGCGCGTGCCTGACCAGTACGTTGCCCGCGATGACGTGCCGCAGTCCGCGCTGCGCGGCGCGCTGGCAGAAATCGTTCTCCTCGCCATAGCCCTGCGCAAATGCGGCTTCGTCGAGCACCCCGATCGCGTCGATCACCGTGCGCCGGATGTAGAGGCAAAACCCGTTTCCGGTCGGCAACTCGGGATAGACGAGCCCCGCACCCTGCCACAGTGCACGTGCGCAATCGTCGAAGCGCCAGCACGCGGGCAACGGGTTCGCCTGCTCCAGTTCGGGTACCGAGAACGCGCCGGCATTGTCGGAAACCGCGGTCGCCGTCGCGACGTCGTCGCCTGCGTACGCGGCGCGACGCAGGCCATTGAGCCAATTCGGCCCGACTTCAGTGTCCGCGTTGAGCAGCACGACGTCGGCGCGACCGGCCAATTCGATGCCCCGGTTCGCGGTCGCGGTGAAGCCGCGATTCGTGTCGTTGCGCAGCACGCTCACGCGCGCCAGCGATGCGTAGCCTGCGAGCAGCGGCGCGATTGCCGCATCGGTACTCGCGTCATCGATGACGATCAGGTGCGCGCGACCGCGCGTATGCGCGAGCACCGCTTCGAGGCACGCATGGACCAGGCCAGGGGCGTTGTAGACCGGCACCACGATCGCGACGTCATGCGCGGCGACGTCCGTGCCGAACGGAACGCAGCGCGAAGGAATGCC
>JBDSBK010000128.1:0-8000 GCA_039921645.1 Dokdonella sp. | reverse complement strand
GTCGCTAACAGGCAGCCGCTCAACCAGGCAGTCGCTCGCGCGGACCGCGACGCTTTGCGCGCAACACGAAATCCGCGCGCAAATCCGCTGTCGTCACTCGAACCCGTCATCAAACAATCGATCGCCGGCAAACGTGTACAGCGCGCCCTGCGCAAGGAACTCGTAGTCGTACCACGGCGCTCCGACGATCAGGGTGCCGCTGGGACCGAAGCCGACGGAGTAACCGAAGCTGGCGTTTTCCTGCGGATCGAGGGACAACACCTTCTGCCGCTGTGTCCACGCGCCGGCAACTTTCTCGAAGATGTAGACGGCGCCGATTCCGTCCGCAGCTCGGCAGCCCGTCGCGAGTTCGTGCACGCTCATCGCCACGTGCCCGCAATACGTGTTCGAGGTCACGTCGTTCGGCAGCAGGCTCGCTTCGGGCAGCCAACCGTTCGGTGTGCGCCGATACAGCTGCACCGGCGTCTGCACGGCATTGCTGGCCACCGCGAGCAGGTTGCCGGCGAGGCTTGCACTCACGCCGAAGCCTTGCATCGTGTTGGTGCCGGGGAGCACGCCGTTCGCCTGCCAGGTGCCGCCGCTGCGCGAGTAGATCGCCACTTCGCCGATGTCGTTGTTGGCCCACGCGTCCCCGATAATTGCGGTGTCGCCGCTGAGGATTACCGGAAAGCCGCGGTGATCGATGGTCTGCATCGGTGTCCAGCTACCGACGGATGATCGTTCGTAGACGAGCGTCTTGCCCTTGCGATCGCCGATCAGCGCGGTGCTGCCGTCGAACGCGGTGCCGATGCCGAACATCGTTTCGTAGCTTGGCGCCACGGGCAACAATTGCGCTTCGAGCGACCACACGCCGCTGTTGCGATGGAATGCGTAGACCGCGCCCGCCGATTCGACGCCGGCGAGTTTGCGGCCGAAAGAACTGATGAGCGCGACATCGCCCTTCAACGTGAGCTGCTGGCCGAACGCATCGCCGGCCATGCCGTCTGGGGCGAGGATGCGCGACTGAAATACATAACCACCGTTGGCGATGCGGTGATATTCGTAGACCGCGCCGCGGTTCTGCTGCGCGCCGACGTCTTCGCCCGGCGCACCGACGAGCAAGGTATCGCCATCGACGGCGAACCATCCGAAGGTGGCATTGGTAAGGCCCTGATCGAGCCATAACGTACGAGTCAGAGCGAACGGACTGCCGGGACCGAACAGCACGACACCCTGCGCTTCATTGCCGTTGATGGTCGCGATCGGATTGCCGACCATGATGGTGGGGCCGACGCGATCGACGGCGACACGCGAGCCGACATACTCGTTCTCTGCAGCGAGCGGATCGCTGCGCAACGTCTGCGAGACGACGCTGGTGAAACCGCTGGAAAACTTCACCAGTTGCACGGCGCCGCCGTTGGGTGCACCGGCGCTGCTGTTGCACAGTCCGATCACCGCCCACACGTCGTCGAGCGCGAGGCTGCAGCCGTGCCATCGTCGACTACCGGAGACGGTGCCTGCAGCACGGTACGCGCGGTCCAGGTTCCGTTCGTGCGCGTGTAGCTGCGCACGTGTCCGCTGCGGCTCGTCGTCGCGTTCGACGGCGCGCTGACGAGCAGCCGATCGGGAACGGCGGAATCGGCACCACTGATCGCGACCGCCGTGCCGAAGTGATTGTCGGTGTGATCGCCGCCGACGGGTTCGACCAGGCGCGCGACTTCGCTCCAGGTGCCCTGGGTCAGTGCGAACACGTATGCCGCGCCCGCGTGGTTGTACGGCGCGACATTTTCGCGCGGCGCGCCGACGACGACCGTGCCGGCGACGATCGCGACCGAGGTTCCGAAGTACGCGCTGGCCTGCGGTACTGATGGGTAAAGGAACGTCGTGCCCCAGGTGTCGTCGCTCATCCGGCGCACCACACGCACGCGCCCTTGCCTCTGCCCGGTCGTTCCGTCGTAGCTGGCCTCGCCCGCGACCACGATCCCTTCGGTTGCAGCGACACTGTCGTAGGTGACGCCGGGATTGGAGACGCCGTGGACCTGATGCCAACCATCCGCCTGATGGACCGAAGTCACCAGCGAGCCAGTGTTGCTCAACGAGTTGTAGCTGGCACGCACCAGGGTGCCTTCGTTGAACGCAACCAGCGCGCCCGAATCTCCCCCGATCGTGATGTCCTGGTTGGCCAGATGGGACCAGGTGCTGCCGCTGCGGCCATACGTGCGGATGACGCCAGCGCGGGAGCCACTGCCCAGTTCACTGACGACGGCGAAATCGCCATCGACGGCGACGGAGAGACCAAATACCTGATTCGGTGCGCCATCGCCGAGGGGAGTCGGTGCCAGCCAGTTGGTGATGGTATAGCCGGCAGCGCTGGCGTGGCTGGCTGCGCCGACGAGCCCCAGCACAAGCAGCCATTTCGCCGCTTCACCGAGCAGGATTCGGACATTGCAGTACAACATGGGAACCCTTTCGCATCGGCTTCAATGCAGGGTTCCACGCGGGAACGCGCGGGCGAGGGCCAACTTTCTCGCTTTGCAATCCATCAAGGTCCGGTTTGCCGCCATGAACCCTGGAAAGAAGCGTGACGTGTGCCGCATACCGTGCGCTTTTTTTCGCGGTCCTGAACCCGGTCCCGTGCCGGGCGTCACACATCGCGAGCATGCGTTCGCCAAGAATGGCAGCGCATTTGATGAGGATTGACCGATGACGGCAAAGTTCGATGCGCGGGATCTGACCTCCGCGCTGAACCAGCTCAAGCAAGTCGACGAGGCATCGACGACGGATGCGTCACCAAATACGCCGCTGTCCGACATGGAATGGCAGCGTCGCGAAGAGCTGAAGGTGAAGATGATCGCCGCACGCGTGAAGTTGAAGCTGATGCGCGATCGTACGGATGCCCTCAAGGAATCGCTGGAGCGCTATCGCGCGCGCGCGGCGATTCACGCTTGATCGGCTGATGCAAGGAGCGCGGCAATCGCGCTCTCGATGCATCCAGCTTCGCGTGCTTTTTTGTCGAGCGGCTTTTGCGGCGATGCCTTCCTACAACTGCCTTGAAGCATCGCGGCTGAAGCCGCTCCCACAGTTGTTTGCTCCGATAGCGCACCGCTATGCCAATATCTCGCGCGCGTGACCGTGCAGTCGCGGCGATCCACGCGTGATCGGCTGATGCACCGAGCGGCGCGGCGATCGTGCGTTTGAAGCATCCCAGCTGACCTGCGTTTTTTCTGTGCTAGCGGCTTCTGCCGCGATGCCTTCCCACAACTGCTTTGAAGCATCGCGGCTGAAGCCGCTCCCACAGTTGTTTGCTCCGATAGCGCACCGCTACGGCAATATCGCGCACGCACGACCGTGCAGTCGCGGCGATCCAGGCGTGATCGGCTGATGCACCGAGCAGCGCGCTGATCGTGCGCTTGAAGCATCCCTGCTCACCATGCCTTTTTTCTGTGGGAGCGGCTTCAGCCGCGATGCCTACCTTCCCCGCCACAACTTTGAGGCATCGGGCCGAAGCCGCTCCCATGCCGGTTCACTTCTTTGCTACGGCGAAGCGACGACGCGTGGCCTGCTCAACTCAGCCGCTTGCGCGTCGCCGCCGCTTTTTTCGCCGCTCGCGAACGACCACTCGCGCCCTTGGTGCGCGCGGCCTTCCTGGCCGCAGTGGAACGGCTGCTCTGCGTGCGTTTGTTCGCCGCGCCCTTGGTCTGTTTCGACAAGGCGCGCTTGCTCACCGCGGACGCGCCGCCTTCCTCGTTTAGCGCCTTGCGGGTTGCGCGCGAACGCGTGACGGACGGCTTCTTGCGCGATGAAGCCTTGGCACTGTCCTGCCTTGCCTTCTTCTTCGTCGCAGCGGAAGCGGTACTCGATGTCTTCACCTTCACGCCCGCGCGGCGCGCTTTGGAGAGGCCTATCGCTATCGCCTGCTTCGCACTCTTTGCGCCGTGCTTGCCCTTGCGAACATGCTCGATTTCCTCGTGCACATACTCGCCGGCCTGAGTGCTGGCGGATTTTCCCTGGCGCTTGTCGCGCGCTGCGGCGGCTTTGATTTTCTTCTCCGGCATGACGGACTCCGATCTCCGTGCAACTGCTGCACGCATCGCTCAATATCAGCACTCGGCGAAAGGTAGCGTGAATCAACCGCATGGTATTCATGCGCGAGCAGCCATTGCTGCGTCGACACCCGCCCGGTTCGAATTCATCTCGCAAATGGCGCAGGGATCGTTGATATCTGACGCGCAGCGCGATCTGCGTCCGCGCACAATGGTTGACCAAGCATGCGACCCCGACTTCGCGCCATCCCACCAAAGGCGAATGGCGTGCATTGTCTAAAACCGGCACGCTCGATCGGCACCGGTGTATACGTCCGCAGCTGCACGAGCATGTCCTACGCGCATCCAGCCCAGGGAGAACGCGCATGTCAAACGATTCCTCCCGACCGGAAATCGACGGGCTTCGGCGTGCCCTCGTCGTCGGTGGCGCCGCCCTTGCGATTGTCGCCAGCCTTCCCGCTGCCGCGCACGCAGCAGCATCCAATCCATCACCTACCGATGCAGGGAGAAGAGTCGTGAACACGATCACCACGAAAGACGGAACGCAGCTTTACTACAAGGATTGGGGCGCGGGCCCCGTGGTGGTGTTCTGCCACGGCTGGCCGCTGTGTTCGGACAGCTGGGAATCGCAGATGCTGTTCCTCGTGCAGAACGGCTACCGCTGCATCGCGCACGATCGCCGCGGTCATGGGCGTTCGAGCCAGCCCTCGGGCGGCAACGACATGGACCACTACGCCGACGATCTTGCGCAAGTGCTCGATCACCTGGACGTGAACAAGATCATCCTGATCGGCTTCTCGACCGGCGGCGGCGAAGTCGCGCGCTATATCGGCCGGCATGGAACGAAACGCGTCGCGAAGGCGGTGCTGGTGTCATCGGTACCACCCTTGATGCTCAAGACGGACAAGAATCCCGGTGGCCTGCCGATGTCGGTTTTCGATGGTTTGCGCAAGGCCCAGCTCGACAATCGCGCGCAGTTTTACCGCGACGTGCCGAGCGGTCCATTCTTCGGATTCAATCGCCCGGGTGCGAAGGTGTCGCAAGGTTCGATCGAATTCTGGTGGTTGCAGGGCATGATGGGCGGGCACATCAACACCTATGAATCCATCAAGGCGTTTTCAGAAACCGACTTCACCGAAGACCTGAAGAAGTTCGATGTGCCGACGCTGGTGATCCACGGCGACGACGACCAGATCGTTCCGATCGATGCATCGGGACGCGCGTCCGCGAAAATCGTGAAGAATGCAAAGCTCATCGTTTATGCCGGCGCACCGCACGGCCTCACCGATACGCACAAGGACAAGCTCAACGCGGACCTTCTCGCGTTCGCCAAATCGTGAAGGCCTCAACGGACGGGCGCGCTTGCGCGTCCGTCCTGATCCAGCTCCGTTGCCTGCGTGAATTTGCTGCGGTTATCTCGCTGCGGGCGCATCCCTTGAAGCACCCTGGCCGCATTATTGAATGGAATTTCTGAGCTCCTGCGCCATGCGCAGATGGGCCTGCAAACTTGGCAGCGTATTGACGGCAAACGCTCTCAACTCCGTGTTCAAACCCGATTGGGCTTCCACGGTGAAGAGCGCTACCGCGCGCTGGTGGTCCTTGATCATCGTGTCGGCAAATCGCGCGTCGAAGTCGGCACCGTCAAGCTTGAGAAGCTCGGAGGCCGTGCTTTTTTCATCGGCTGACGGTGTGCTCGGGAACATCGCACCGGCCTTGAAAGCGACCCGCTTCAATTCCGTCGCGACCTTGGTATGGTCGTCGATCATGCGTTGGCCAAACGCGGAAACGGCGCCCTCGCCACGCGCGAGCGCGAGCTTGCCCAGCGCAATTTCAGAGATGCCGGACTGACCGGCTTCCGTGACGAAATTCTGGTCGTAGATACCTTGGGCGGCTGACGCGCCTGCAACCACCAGGCCCACCACCACAGCAATAGCGACATGGAGAATGGTGCGCATGCAGGTGCTCCTTTTCGTTCGGAGCACCCACCATGGGCGCGCGCGGCTGAATCCTGACGTTACGGAACGCGCCGGCGCGGAAAACGTTCACCTGCGCGTTTCGATTGCAGCCGGGCTTGCTTCGCTTGCCCCGGGCAGAATCGATGGATCAGGCGAACGGATCGCGCAAGACGATGTTCGCGTCGCGGTCGGGTCCGGTGCTGACGATCGCGAGCGGGCAACCGGCAAGTTCTTCCAGCGCACGCAGATACGCGCGCGCGGCGGGCGGAAGCCTGTCCCACTCGGTGATACCGGCAGTCGATTCGCTCCAGCCCGGGAACTCGAGATAGACCGGTTTGCACTCGTCCCAGCCCGCTGCATCGAGCGGCGCATATTCGCTGCGCTTGCCGTGGTATTCGTAGGCGACGCAGATATTGAGCTTGTCCATTCCGTCGAGGATGTCCAGCTTGGTGATGCACAGGCCGCTGATGCCGTTGATCGCGACTGCGCGCTTGAGCGCGACGATATCCATCCAGCCGCACCGACGCGGGCGTCCGGTGGTGGCGCCGTATTCCTGGCCACGATCACGGATACCCTGGCCGACGTCGTCATCGAGTTCGGTCGGGAACGGGCCACCGCCGACGCGCGTCGCATACGCCTTCGCGATACCGAGCACGTAGTCGATCGCGTTCGCGCCGACACCGGCGCCGGCGAGTGCGCCGCCGATCGTCGTGTTGCTCGACGTGACGTACGGATAGGTTCCGTGGTCGATGTCGAGCAAGGAACCCTGCGCGCCTTCGTACAGGATCTTCTTGCCCTGCTTGCGCAGCTCGTGAAGGATGCCGGCGATGTCGGACTTCATCGGCTCGACGTATTCGCCGAACGCAAGCGCTTCATCGAGCGTCTTCTGGAAATCGATCGCGTCGACCTTGAGGTAATTGGTCAACACGAAGTTGTGATAGTCGAGCGTGCTGCGCAGTTTCTCGGCGAGCTCGTTCGGATAGCGCAGGTCCGCGATGCGGATACCGCGACGTGCGACCTTGTCTTCATAGGCCGGACCGATGCCGCGGCCGGTGGTGCCGATCGCCTTGCCGCCAGCGGCTTTCTCGCGCGCCTGATCGAGAGCGATGTGGTACGGCATGATGATCGGCGTTGCCGGGCTGATCTTCAAACGCGAACGCACTTCGACACCGTTAGCTTCGAGCTCGGCGATTTCCTTCTGCAACGCACCCGGATGCAGCACGACGCCATTGCCGATCAGGCACAGCGCGTCGTCGCGCAGGATGCCGGAAGGAATCAGGTGCAGGACGGTCTTCTTGCCCTTGATCACCAACGTGTGACCGGCATTGTGGCCGCCCTGGAAACGCACGACGGCGCCGATGTCCTGTGTCAGCAGATCGACGATCTTGCCCTTGCCTTCGTCGCCCCATTGCGCGCCGAGGATTACGACTGACTTGCCCATTTGCAGTTCTCGCTTCGATTCGATGACCCGCTACGGGGTCACGCCAGTGGTATGCGTTCGGCTCCCGCCTCGAGACGCGATCCGTCGGACGGTCTTCGGTGGAAGGCGAAATTGTAATGGCAGACGGAGCGTGGCACATCCTCATTGCCGCTTTTCGTGCGCAAACGAGCCGCTGGAAGTGCTGCTCGGCGACACCAGGAACCGTTATGGAGTGTCGCTCGCCTGGTCGGGCGCGAGCGCACTTCCTGCGTCCCGTATCCGTTGCACCCTGGGGCGGTCGAACGCGGGTAATGGCGCATTGGCGACGGGCGTGTCGCCCAATGCCGGGAACATCGTCCGAAAGCGCGAGATGTCTTCCACCGAAGAATCGCTCACCACGACATCGAACGTCCCGGTGGACATGCCCGTCGCGGCCTGATCGATCAACGGAATCATCGGGCCCGCGCGGAACTCGCCTTCCTGGCGCGGACGCAGACGCGCTTTCACATGCCCGACATACGTCACTGCATGGGCAGGCACCATGAAATCCATGAACAGTGGCACGAGGAACGATCCGACGAACGGAAAAGCCGCGGCACTTCC
>JBDSBK010000127.1:0-3858 GCA_039921645.1 Dokdonella sp. | reverse complement strand
TGCTTCACGGCTGACACCATCCCCACCTAAATCCTCCCCTTGAAGGGGAGGACTTCAAAGCAGCGCGCTGGCCGTCGCCTTCAAGCGAAGCGATGTGGAAGCCCTCCCCTTCAAGGGGAGAGTTGGGTGGGGATAGTGTGAGCGACATGCGAATGCATCGCGGCTGAAGCCGCTCCCACAATCAAGCTTCCACAATCACTGTCCAACAATCACTGTCCAACAATCACTGTCCAACAGTCACGCGAGCGACCGCAGCGACAGCAAATCTCCGAGCAGCGCCTGCGCGGTGACTTCTGGTCCGGCCCCCGGCCCCTGAATCACCAGCGGTTGTGCGCGATAGCGCTGTGTGGTCAACGCGAACAGATTGTCGGTTCCCGCAAGACGCGCGCAGGGATGCGTCAACTCGACGTCTGCGAGACCGACACGTGCGCACCCGTGCTCGTCGAGGCGCGCAAGAAAGCGCAGCACGCGCCCTTCCTTTTCAGCGCGCGCGCGCCGTGCTTCGAAGGTGGCATCGAGTTGTTCGAGATGCGCAAGGAAGGTCGATACATCGACGTCGCGAAGGTTTGCCGGAACCAGACTCTCCACTTCGACCTGCACAGCGTCGATCGCGTGGCCCGCGGCGCGCGCGAGGATCAATAGTTTGCGTGCGACATCCGCGCCGCCAAGGTCGATGCGCGGATCGGGCTCGGTGTAACCGAACGCACGCGCTTCGCGCACCAGCGACGAAAAGGACGCGCTGCCATCGAACTGGTTGAACAGCCATGACAGGGTACCCGAGAAAACGCCTTCGAGCGCGAGCAGGCGATCGCCGCATTCGCGCAGCCGGCGCAATGTCGACAATACCGGCAGGCCCGCACCGACTGTCGCGGCATCGCCGTATTCGACGCCCGCACGGGCGCTTGCCTGATGCACCGCGCGCCAGCTCGCAAGACCTTCGCCGATCGCCGCCTTGTTCGCACTCACGACGTGGTAACCGGCGTCGAGCCATGCGGCATGCCGCGCCGCGGTTTCATCCGACGCGGTGGCATCGACGATGACGCGATGCGCAGCGCCGCTCGCATCGAGCGCCGCGAGCAGACTGGGTTCGTCACGACCCGCACTGGCTGCCTGCAAGGCGGTCGGCACCTGGATCGGAACTATGCCGCGCGCATTGACGATCTGCCGCGTCGAATTCGCCGCGCCGATCAGATACACGGCCGACGCCGCCGGCGTCGCCAGCAGACGCAGCAACGCGCCGCCGACGACGCCGGTTCCGAGCAGCACGACTGCGGTGTCGTTCGCCGCAGCGACATAGTTGGGCAGCGCGCTCATGCACGAATCTTGCGTTTGGGTTCCAGCGCCTGCGCACGCACGAGGCCCGCCTCGATATCCGCGCACAGGTCCCCGCCGTCTTCGATGCCGACCGACACGCGCAGTAATGCATCGCTGATGCCGGCGATGCGACGCGCATCCTGCGTCATCGCGGCATGCGTCATCGTGGCCGGGTGCGCGATCAGGCTTTCCACACCGCCGAGCGACTCGGCCAGCGAGAAATACGCCAGGCCATCCAGGAATGCCTCGATCGCATCAAGTCCGCCATCAAGTTCGAAACTCAGCATTGCGCCGAAACCGCTCTGTTGCTGCGCGGCGAGCGCGTGCCCCGGATGCGTCGACAGTCCCGGCCAGTACACACGCGTCACGGCCGGATGCTCATCGAGCAACGCGGCAACGCGTGCGGCATTTTCCTCGTGCGCGCGGAGGCGCGGGCCCAGGGTGCGCAAGCCACGCAAGGTCAGGAAACTGTCGAACGGTGCGCCGGTGAGACCGAGGCAATTCGCCCACCACGTCAACTGCTGCGCGGTGTCGGCATCCTTGGCAATCACCGCCCCTCCGACGACATCGCTATGACCGTTGATGTACTTGGTGGTCGAATGCACGACGATGTCCGCGCCGAGCGTGAGCGGGCGCTGCAATGCCGGTGAAAGGAACGTGTTGTCGACGACGCAGCGCGCACCCACGGCGCGCGCAGCCTGCGCGACCCGACGCACGTCGGTGATGCGCAGCAGCGGATTGGACGGCGTTTCGACCCAGACCAGATCGGGTTTGTGCGCAAGCGCCTCACCGAGCTTCACGGGATCGCTGAGATCGGCAAACACGACGCGAAAGCGTCCTTTCTTCGCCCATGCGTCGAGCAAGCGCCAGGTGCCGCCGTAACAGTCGTGCGCGGCGAGCACGAGGCCGCCGGCAGGAACGAGTTCGAGCACGAGCGCGACCGCGGCCATGCCGCTCGCGGTGACGACGGCACCGGCGCCTTCTTCGAGGTCGGCAAGTGCGGCGCCGAGCTGGTCGCGCGTCGGATTGCCGCTGCGCGAATAGTCGTACTGGCGCTTGCGGCCGAAGCCCTCGAATGTGTAGTTCGTGCTCAGGTGAAGCGGCGGCACGACCGCGCCGTGCTGCGTATCGGACTCGATGCCGGCGCGCACGGCGCGGGTACAGGACGATGAACTCATGTCAGGCTCCAATACTCATGTCAGGCTCAAAGGGGACTCAGGGCTTCGTGCAGCAGCGCGCCGATCTGCACGTCTTCCTTGAGGAATGCGTCGTGGCCGTAGCGCGAATCGATCACGTGCAGGGTCGCGGACGCACCGCAGCGACGTTGCAGGTCGCACAGGTCCGCGAGTGGAACGACGCGATCGGAGGCGATACCGATCAAGGTGGTCGGCACGCCCACTTCTTCCGGAGCGACAGCGTGCAGATCGATCGATTCGGACAGGGCGAGGAAGCGCTGCGCGCTGAAGCGCTGGACGAATCGCGCGCCGGCTGCCTTGAGCCAGCCTTCCTCTGCGAAATGGTGACGCCCGTCTTCGCTGTCGAACACTGGCGCCGCGGTGCAGCGTTCGGCGAACTCGCGCTCGCCGCGGTAGGTCGTCATTGCAAGACGACGCGCGAGATCCATGCCCGCCGCCGCATCGCCGAGGCGATCGCCGAGACGCACGATCTCGCGCTGTACGTTGCGCAGCGCGACGCTGAGCGGATGCGCTCGGTGCGCACCGGCAATCGCGACGAGTCGGCCCGCATGGCACGGATGGCGCGCCGCGAACGCAAGCCCGACCATTGCGCCATAGGACGCGCCGACGAACGCGTGGATGCGGCCGACATCGAGCGACGCCAGCAGCGCCGCAAGCGCGTCCGCCTGGTCCGTCGTCGACACGGCAAACGCATCGCCGAGATCGACACGCTCGAGCCAGTCGATCGACAGTACGCGGAAACGGTCCGTGTCGATCGCGCGGCCGGCTCCGACCAAGGCATCCCACCACCCCGGATGCTCGGGATCCGACAATACGTGCCTGTCAGCCGAGATGCCGCCCTGCACGACGACGATCGGCGCATTCGCCGCGCCGTACAGACACCAGTGCACGCGCACGTCGCGCACGCCATCGGCATATTTCGGCGTCAGTTGCAGAAACCGTTCGCCGTCGCGCCGATCGAACGCGATGACGCCGGCCGGAAGGGAAAAGAGCGAAACAGGATCCGACGCGATCGCGGCAAGCGCAGGATCGCAGTCGGGCTCGGCGGCGAGGGACGAAGCTTGCAAGGTCATGGCGGATCTCCGGTTCGCCCATCGACCGCGGAAAACCGGAAACGGATTGCAGCGTCTGACAGCCACCTGCGCGACCGACGCTGCAACTCATCTCTCGGCGGACGCAACGACGCATCCCCGCGGGAGTTGGCACCACGACGAAGATAAAGTCTTCGCAGGTTGCCCCGGCGTCAAAGGGCCTGTCCCTCAGCCGGTCTTGATGAGCAGTTCGCGCACTCTAGCGACGATATTCCTTGCAGTCAATGGCCGTATAGACGTCTATACGTCCGTATAAC
>JBDSBK010000126.1:0-4929 GCA_039921645.1 Dokdonella sp. | reverse complement strand
CGCGCGTCGTCACTCGATCCGAATCGAGGACATCATCGAGTCGCGTTCGACGGACGTGAACTCGCAATCGAGAAACTGTAAACGGAGGATGTATGAATCTGAAAATCGGCCTGCTGGCTTTGACCTTGCTGCCGCTTGCGGCCCCCGCACTTGCGGACAATCACGTCGTTCTGGTGGGTACCAGCGACGGCACCAACACCGCGCTCGCGTATTTTCCGCCGACGACGAACGTGCTCGTCGGCGACACCGTGACATTTACCCAGGTGCACGGTTTTCACAACGCGGCGTCGGACCCGGGCGCACCGTTCGCATTCAGGTGCCCCAACGGCACCTGCGGCGCAGACGGTGGTGGTGCCGGTGGCACCTGGACCTTCGACGTGGTGATTCCGCCAGCGGCCGCGCATCAGACGATCAACTTCCACTGCGATGTGCATGGCGCGGGCGTGATGTCCGGCAGCCTGGCCGTGACCAACCCGGTCGACCTGCAGTCGTTCTCGATCGACTGACGCAACTCAAGCGTTCACACGCCGCGCGACGCGCAGTCGCGCGGCGTGTGAGCGCGCTTCAAGCGGACGGTGGGCGCAGCCGAGGCGCCATGAACACGCCGACGATCAGCCACCCCAGCGCGGCATTGACGACGAGATGACCTTGCTTGGCGGTGTCGGCAAGACCATCGCCGAGCACGGTGATCGCGAGCGTCGCGCACATCAAGGCGACACTCAACGCTGCATAGTCGAGGCCACGACTGCCGCGGCGCACACCGGTCCACAAGAGAAAAAAGAACAGGGCGAGCAACGGCAACCCGAGGATTGCCAATTGCGCGACCGGATACGCGTGCAGCAGCGGACCGATACCGGGCACAGACGCCGGGATCGTCGCAACGCTGGCACCTTCGATTTCACCCAGATTTTTCGCGATCCACGGATCGAGTCCGAGCACGCCATGCCAGGCGAGGCGAAGCGCCATGCCCGGATGGCGCAGCAACGCCGTCAACTCCTTGCCGCGCGTGAAGCCTTCCAGACCGCTGCATACGCGCTCGGGCAGATCCGGCAATTCCCAGGCATGCAAGCCACTGTACGCCGCGCAGGCCGGATCGATGCCCAGTTCGCCCAGCAACGCCGCACGGTCGTCCGCGAAGGGCAACAACGCGGTGAACACGACATCCGCGCGATTGTACTGATGGATCGAATCCATCATGCCGTTGTCGCGACCCAGCTGCACCGCCTGCACTGCGAGCCCGGCGAGCGCCCCGAGTGCGAGCGCGCCACCGCGCCAGCCGAAGCGCCGTTGACGCAAGCGCTCCAGCAGCATCACGACGAGCGCGAGGCACAGCGGCAGCAGCAGGTGCTGGATCTTCGCCAGCGCGAGCGCGCATGCGACGAGCGCGAGCGCGCCAACACGGCGTCTGCTTGCAACTTCATCGCGCCATAGCAGGCTCAGCGCGATCAGCGCATACGCGCCGAGCAATGCGCTCCATTCCGCGTAGAACGTATCGAGATACAGCGCATTGCCGGGATCGGCAAACAACAGCGGCACCAATGCGGCATTGGCGATCGCTGCACGCGTGTCGCCGCGGCGCAGCCAGGCAAGCGAAAACCCGATCGACAGCGCAAGCAGTGCGAACCAGCGCAGCGCGCCGACCCAGCGCACATCGTGCACGACGTCGCCGCCAGCGAACTCGCCGAGCTTCCATGCAAGCGCCGTCCCGCCGGTGAACAACAGCTCGCTCGACCAGTAACACATCGGATTCGGGTTCGAGATGAAACGGTATTTCGCAAACGGTGCGTTCGGACTGTTTTCCTCGGGCGGAATCGCCGGCGGTCGATCCGGGTAGAAATGAAAGCAGTTCGTGTAGCGCACTTGGTCGTAACTGTTCGCGTACGCATACAGCGGGTCGTGCGACCACAACGCGAACGCGCGCAGACTGCCGGCGAGCCACAACAGCGCGAGCAGCACCAGCACGGCGCGGGGATACGCACGCACCGCAGCGAGGCGACTCATGCGGACGTCTCTGCTGACGGATGTTTCCGCAGGGATGGGGAGCCAGGATTCAACATTTCACAGTCGTGCGGCGCGGGGCGGCGAGTGTAGGGGGCGCAGGTTTCAGCCTCAATCACGGTACTGACGCCTTTGACCGTATATCCACCATTCAGGCGCTGCCCAACGCCGCAAAATGGACGCGAAATGAAGCTGCTGGCGGGCTGGCAGCCTGATTGGCTATCCGCCGTGCAACCGTAGTGCCGACTGCTTCACACTTTCTCCGAGAGCTGCGCACGGGTACTGCCGCCAAGAGGGTCCGAGCGCCGCCCCCCGGCACCGGTGCTAGGATTCGTTGCAGTCACGGGGCATCCGCCTCAAGGGGTAAGGTCATGAGAACGCGTTTGGGCCATTACGATATCGTCGCCGAGCTTGGCCGCGGCGGCATGGGCGTGGTCTACAAGGGCTACGAGGGTTCGCTCAATCGCTACGTCGCGATCAAGGTGCTGGCGGATTCGCTCGCCCACGACGAGGGCATCAAGGAGCGTTTCCTGCGCGAGGCACGCAGCATGGCCGCGCTCAACGATCCGCACATCATCCAGATCTACTTCATCGGCGAAGACGAAGGCCAGACCTACTTCGTGATGGAGTTCGTCGAGGGCGAATCGCTCGGCTCGATGCTCAAGCGCGATCACAAGCTCACCGTCGAGCAGTCGGCGAAGGTGATCCAGCAGACCGCGATGGGCCTGTCGACGGCGCACGACCGCGGCGTCGTGCATCGCGACATCAAGCCGGGCAACCTCATGATCTCGAGCCGCGGCTCGGTCAAGATCGCCGACTTCGGCATCGCGCTGTCGAACCAGGACCTGTCGAAGAAGCTCACCACCACCGGTGAATTCGTCGGCACGCCGGGTTACCTGTCGCCCGAGGTCTGTCTCGGCAAGCCGGTCGACCAGCGTTCGGACATCTTTTCGCTCGGCATCGTGTTGTTCGAGATGCTGACCGGCAAGATGCCGTTCAACGACGAGTCGCCGCTGGGTCTCATGCTCGAAGTGGTGAAGGCCGACATTCCCGACGTGCGCCAGCTCAATTCGGACGTCGATGCGCAGATTGCGCAGGTGCTCAAGAAAATGATCGCGAAGGAACCGGCCGATCGCTACCAGAACTGCCATGAACTCGTCGCCGATATCAACCAGCATCCGCTCGTCGCCAAGGGCGGACCGATCACTGCGCAGACGAAACTGTCGCCGGCCGCGTCGACGATGATCGGCCAGAAGACGCCGGTCTCGGGCCAGGCTTCGCTGCCGCGCACGCCGCCGTCGTCACCCACGCCGATCCATCGTGAGGCGGCCGTTGCGAACACGCGCATCACCGCATCCAATCAGCCACTGCCCCCGCCGGCTCCGGGCGCGGCACCGTCGCACCGATCCGTGCTCGATCGCAGCTCGTCCGCGGCGCCGTCACGCAATTCCGCATTGCCGTGGGCGATCGCCGCGATCCTGCTGCTCGGCATCGGCGGCGGCGCGTACGCGTATCGCGGCAGCATCCCGGCGCTTGCAGGCGTGTTCGGAACGTCGAGCGCCGTTGCGACCAACGCGACGCTGCCCGCTGCGACGACGCCATCGAACTCGGCGCCATCGGCGGCGGCGAGCATTGCCGCTTCCATTGCTGCGAGCACGCCAGCCGCATCAACGACCAGTGCGCCGACGATCCCGTCCCCGCCCACTCCGCCACCGGCGCCACCGGCGGAGAAGTCGGCAGCGGCCGTCGCGGTTGCTGACACTGCGAATCCGGGTGCGACCGACGCGTCCGACGCACCCGCCGCGCGCGCTTCGCAGGCCGGCATGCAAGCCCTGCATGATCTGCCCGCGGCACAAGCGGCGGAGCATGAAGCGGAAACGGCACCGGCTGTGCGCATCGCCAAGATCGCGCCGGTCGAGCATCCGGCCGCGCCGCCGAAACCGCGTGTGCCGACGATCGCGGTCATCGCGTCGGGCGACGACGTGATTTCGGCGCCGGCCGAGGACGCCCTCGTCAGCCTGCTGCAGAGTCGCGGCTTCCGCGTCATCGAAGGCAGCCGCACGCATGGCGACAGCCCGAACCTGCGCGCAATGGCCGGCAAGGCCGACGCCGTTGTGTTCGTGCATGCACGCCCGGTCGGCACGCAGCAGATGCAGTACTACGGCCAGAGTTCGACCCTTTACACGGTGCAGCTCGGCGTACGTGCGTATCGCGTCTCGGACGGCAGCGTGCTCTGGCGCAGCGGTGGCGAGCAGGTGAATTTCACCAGTCTCAACGCTGCGGAGAAAGCACGCGAGGCGATCGAGCCCCTGCTCGATAACGTCGACAGCCAGCTTGCCGAATTCCGCTCGCGTGGTGGGCGCGGTTAGGAAACGGACCTGCGCGGGTTGCGCTTCGGTGCAACCCGCGTCAGTGCGGCAGTCACGACCGATGGGCAGTGGCAGGGAATGCAGAGCGTCGACGACATCACTCATCTGCTCGGACGTGCAGGCGCCGGCGACCAGGACGCCTGGCGACGGTTGGTGGATCTCGTCTATCCGGAACTGAAGCGCCTCGCACGCAGCGCGCGTGCGCGACCGCGCGATCCGACGCTTGGCACGACCGCGCTGGTACACGAATGCTACCTGCGGCTGGCGCGTGCCGCTGGCCTGCCGCGCGACCACGACCATCTGCTCGCGCTGGCGGTGCGGATCATGCGCCAGGTGCTGACCGATCACGCGCGTGAGCGCCTCGCGATCAAGCGCGGAGGCGGCGAGGAGCAGGTCGAAATCGATTCCGTCGATCCCGGCGATCGCCACTCGTTCGAACAGCTGGTCGAGATCGACGATGCCCTGCGCCGCCTCGCGGCGGAACAGCCTCGCCAGGCGCAGGTGTTCGAGTGCCGCTACTTCGGCGGCCTCAACGACGATGAAACCGCGCAGGCGCTCGGCA
>JBDSBK010000125.1:0-7855 GCA_039921645.1 Dokdonella sp. | reverse complement strand
CGCTACCAGCTGAGTTGGAGCGGGCCGGTGTCGCCGGCGCAAACCGTGCGTTTGCTGATCGCTCCCCCGTGGCTGGTGCGTTCGTTGCGACTCGTGCTTTGCGGCGTGCTCGCATGGTTGATCCTGCGCCTGCTCGGCCCCGGGATGCCGGGATTGTCCGGCATGAAACTGGGTTGGCGCACGCCGCGCCGCGTGGTGCCCGTGCTGATCGGTGCGCTCGCGCTTGCCACCTCTGGCACGCCTGCGCACGCGCAAGCTCAGGCATATCCATCCGACACCTTGCTCAACGCATTGCGCGCACGTTCGCTGGAGTCGCCGCACTGCACGCCCGATTGCGCGGCGCTGGCGAAGGCCGATGTTTCGGCCCATGGCGACGAGATCCGCGTCGTGCTCGAAACACACGCGCTCGAGCGCGTCGCCGTGCCGCTGCCGCACAACGAGGCAACGCTGGCGCTGCGCAGCGTCACGCTGGACGGCGGCAACCTGGATGGCCTCGCACGCCAGAACGGGAATCTGTGGGCTGCGCTGCCGCGCGGCGTGCATCGCATCGAGATGGATTTCGTTGCGGTGTCCGACAAGGTCGCGCTCGCGTTTCCGCTCAAGCCGATGCGTGCGCAGTTCAGCGGAGAGGGTTGGCAGGCGAGCGGTATCAGCGACGATCATCTGCTCGCCGAAACCCTGACCCTCGCACGTGCGCGCGAAGCGGGCAGTACGCCGACGAGTTCCGGCACGCAGCAGTTCGCGCCGTATGTGAGCGTCGATCGTTCGATCTCGCTCTCGCTCGACTGGTCGGTCGAGACGACAGTCACACGGCTTGCACCGAAGGAGGGCGGCTTCACGACGACGGTGCCGGTGCTCGCCGGTGAGCATGTGCTGTCGCCCGGCGTGAAGGTCGACGCGCAGGGCGCGACCGTCGCGCTCGGCGAAGGCAGTTCGTCGACGACGTGGAACAGTTCGCTCGACCGCGGCGACAGTCTGGTCCTGACTGCGCCCAAGCTCGGCGATCGTGCCGAGGTCTGGCACATCCTGGTCAGCCCCACCTGGCACGTCGAATTTTCCGGCGTACCGGGCGTCGTGCTTTCCGCAGCTGAGGACATGCACGACGATCGCGATTTCGAATTCCATCCGCTGCCGGGCGAATCGCTGACCTTGAAAGTGAGCAAGCCGCAAGCCGCACAGGGCGCATCGCGTGCGCTCGATGCAGTGCGCCTGTCGCACGAGGTCGGTCAGCGCGCCGCGAACAGCGCGCTGACGTTGACGATCCGCGCCAGCCGCGGCGGCGAGCACGCCATCACCTTGCCTGCCGCGGCCGAAGTGCTCGGCGTCAGCCGAAATGGACAGGCGCTGAACTTGCGCGTGCAAGACGGCAAGCTCAGTTTGCCGATCGTGCCGGGCGCGCAGACCTTCGACGTGCGCTTTCGCGACAACACGCCGATTGGCCTGGTGGCGCGCATGCCGGCGGTCGGGCTCGGCCTGCCGATCGCGAACATCGACCTGACGCTCGATCTGCCGGCGGATCGCTGGTTGCTGGCGACCAGCGGTCCGGCTGCGGGACCCGCGGTGCTGTATTGGAGCGAATTTGCCGTGCTGCTGATTCTTGCGTTTGCGCTGTCGCGCGTACGCAGCACGCCGCTTAAAACCTGGCAGTGGATCCTGCTCGGGCTCGGTTTCTCGACGTATTCGTGGCTTGCCTTGCTGATGGTGGTCGCGTGGTTGTTCGCGCTGGATTGGCGCGGGCGCACGACGGCGAAGACCTCGACGCTCGCGTTCAATGCGATCCAGGTCGGACTCGTCGTCTTGAGTATCGTTGCCGTGCTCTGCCTGATCGCATCGATCGAGCAGGGCCTGCTCGGCGCTCCCGACATGCACGTCACCGGCAATGGTTCGAATGCGCAGGCGCTGCACTGGTTTGCCGATCGCGCGACGGACGTCTTGCCGGGTGCATATGTGATATCGCTGCCGTTGTGGGTCTACAAGGTGGCCATGCTTGCGTGGGCGTTGTGGCTCGCCAACGCACTGGTGGGTTGGTTGCGGCATGGCTTCGCCGCATGGACGCGCGATGGCTACTGGCGGCGCACGCCCAAGCCGTTGATCGATGCGCCGATCGTCGACGCGCCACCGCCGCCTGCGGTGCAATCCTGAGCGAGGTACGTCACCTGCTCGCCGCCGCGGCCGCTCGATTGGGCGGCGACAGCGATGCGCGCACGGAAGCGGAGTTGCTGCTCGCGCATGCGCTCGGTCACACACGTGCATGGCTGTATGCGTGGCCCGAGTTCAAACCCGATGCGGAGCCGGCAGCGGCATTCGAACGTCTGATCGATGCGCGTCGACACGGCGAACCGATCGCGTACCTGACCGGTCGGCGCGCGTTCTGGTCGCTCGACCTCGACGTCACGCCGGCGGTGCTGATACCGCGGCCGGAAACCGAGTTGCTGGTGGAACTCGCGCTGGCGCGCATGCCGCTGGACGTCGCCAGTGCGGTCGCCGATCTCGGCACCGGATCGGGAGCGATCGCGCTTGCGCTCGCGCGGGAGCGCCCATTGGCGCGTGTGCTGGCGACCGACGCGAGCAACGCCGCGCTCGAGGTCGCGCGTACGAACGCACAGCGCCTGCGCATCGCGAACATCGCATTCGCGCAAGGCGACTGGTGCGAGCCACTCGGCGATGCGCGTTTCGACCTGATCGTTTCGAACCCGCCCTACATCGAAGCCGGCGATCCGCATCTGGGCGAGGGCGATCTGCGCCACGAGCCGCCATCCGCGCTCGCATCCGGCAGTGACGGCCTCGACGCGATCCGCCGCATCTGCGCGCAGGCGCGTGCGCATCTGCATGCGCGCGGCTGGCTGCTGCTGGAACACGGATGGAATCAGGCACCGCGCGTTCGCGCGTTGCTCGACGCGGAAGGTGTCTTCGAGGCGGCGAACAGCGCACGCGATGCCGCCGGCCATGAGCGCGTGACGTACGCGCAAGTCGTATCCTGACGCAGCTGCGTCTTCCGAATCCATTGTGTGAGCCGGTTCACACCCGCCGCGTGCGCTGATCGTCGTCCGACCCCACCAGTACCGCACAGACCTCCGTCGAGTCGCACGGCATCCTGTGCCCAGCTGCGGCGCCATTGCGATGGCGCTGCAGTGTTCAATCCGCGTCGCGCGTGAGCGCCACGCACCGGTCCTTCCAATCAAAGGCCGGCCCAAGCATCGCTGGATGCGATGCCAAACGGATTCTCGGCCACGGACGGCGCCAGGATGGCGCGCTGAACGCTCAAAGGACTTTGCCCCCGCTTTCGAGCGGGGGCTTTTTTATGGCCATGGATGGCCCGTATGCCAAAAATGCAGGAGCATTTTTTGGCGATGGCCATGGATGGTCGGTATGCCAAAAATGCAGGAGCATTTTTTGGCGATGGCCACGGATGGTCGGTATGCCAAAAATGCAGGAGCATATTTTGGCGATGGCCATGATGGCTGCGACGCCAGCGGGCACTGCGCGCCTCCGCTATAGGGCGCATTGCAGCAACGCGTCGGCATTTGCACCGACCCGTCTGTAACCGGGCTGTCGTATCGATGCGGCATTCTCGCGGCGTTCGCCAGGATGGCCTTCGCCCTTGTCGGAAACGACGTCTTGCTGCGTTGCAGCGACAAACGGTCCGAAGGCTTGTGTAGACTTTCAAGGCTGCGCCCTCCTCGCGCAGTACTCCAGGGGTATAAATCCGATGTCGTCCCAATTCCTGTGCTCGCCGGTTGCGCGAGCCCTTCGTCGTGGCGTTTGCATGCGCGCGATTCCAGCCGGTCGCCTGTTGCCGGCGTTGCTGTTCATGCTCGCTGCCGCACCCGTCATGGGAGCGCCCATCGCGCTCGTGCTGGACACGCCGTACACGCAGAATTTCAATACGCTGCCGCAGACGGGAACGATTCCCTGGGTCAACGATTCGACGATCCCGGGCTGGTACAGCGTGCGTAGCGGCACCGGCACGAGCATCGTCGCCGATACCGGCAACGGCACGGGCGGCAACCTGTACAGCTACGGGTCTGCCGCTGCGGTGGCGGATCGTGCCATCGGCACGATCGGCTCGAGCAACGGCGCTGCTGGCAACTTCTTTCACGGCGTGGCCCTGCACAACGGCACCGGTGCGACAATCACGTCGCTGGACGTCGCCTACGTCGGGGAGCAGTGGCGCAGTGGCGGCGCGACGTCGGGTGCCCAGACGATTGCATTCTCCTATCTCGTCGGCACGCCGACGGTGACCGGCTCACTGGCCGAATTCCAGTCCGCCGGCAACGCCGTGACGAGTCTCGACTTCACCAGCCCGATCAACAATACCCCCGCGGGTTTGCTTGACGGCAACGTCGCCGCAAACCGTGTCGCCAAGACCTTCACGATCAGCGGACTCAATATTCCGGATGGCACCGACCTGATGCTGCGCTGGTCCGATCCGGACCACTCGGGCACCGACCATGGTCTGGCGATCGACGACGTCTCCGTGACGCCACACGGCACCGCCAGTGGCGGCCCTACGCTCGGCATCAACGACGTTTCGCACAACGAGGGCGATACCGGCACCACCACCTACACCTTCACAGTCACGCTGTCGCAGCCCGCACCGGCTGGCGGCGTGAGCTTCACCGTCGCGACGGCCGATGGCACTGCCGCCGCGCCGTCGGACTACACCGCGCTCGCAGCCGCCACGCACACGATCGCGCAAGGCAATACCGCCGACACATTCGATGTGCTCGTCAACGGCGACACGGCGACCGAGGCGAATGAAACGTTCTTCGTGAACCTGAGCAATCCGGTCGGTGCGGTCATCGCCGATGCGCAGGGCGTCGGCACGATCGTCAACGACGATTTCAGCATCGTCAAGATCCACGATGTGCAGGGCAGCGGCGCTGCAACCCCGATCCCGGGCTCGACGGTCACCGTTGAAGGCGTCGCCACCGCGCTCTTCCTCGGCGCGAACAAGCTCAATGGTTTCTTCGTGCAGGAAGAGGACGCAGACGCCGATGCCGATCCGAATACGTCCGAAGGTATCTTCGTATTCTGTTCCTCGTGCGCCGCGAACACCATGGTCGAAGGCCAGCGCGTGCGCGTCACCGGCAGCGTGTCCGAATTCCAGGCGTTGACCGAGATCACCACGAACCCGGCAGGCGTGCTCATCACCGATTTCGGCAATCACATGGCGGAAGTCACGCCGTCGCCGGTCAGCCTTCCGATCAGTGGCGACGTGGATGCGTTCTACGAAGCCCGCGAAAGCATGCTGATCACCTATGTCGACACGCTGACCGTGTCGGAATACTTCGAGTTGTTCCGCTTCGGTCAGATCGAGCTCGTCGGCGGCGACCGACCGCGCACCTACACCGAAGACAACGCGCCGAGCGTTGCAGGTTACGCCACGCATCTGCAGGATCTTGCGCGTCGTCAGGTCATCCTCGACGACGACAACAATGCGCAGGAAGCGCCGCTGCTGCTGCCGGACGGCAGCCAGTCCGTGTACTACCCGCGTGCGAACGGCGGCTTCTCGGGCGGTACGCAGGGCGTCGATTTCTTCCGCGGCGGCGACCAGGTGCACAACCTCACCGGCGTGCTGCAATGGGGCTTCCCGGGCTTCGGGGCCAATACCTGGCGCATTCGCCCGAGCAATACGTATCCGACCAGTTTCACGGTCGCCAATCCGCGTCCGGCGACGCCGCCGAACGTCGGCGGCTCGATCCGCGCGGTCGGCATGAACCTGCTGAACTACTTCACGACGATCGACACGACTTCGAGCAATTCATCGGGACCCTGCGGTCCGTCGGGTGGCCTCGATTGCCGTGGCGCCGACAGCGTTGCGGAGCTCAATCGCCAGCGCGATCGCGCGTCGATCGTCGTCTGCACGCTGAATCCGGATGTCGCGGCGTTCATGGAACTCGAGAACACCACGCCGAGCGCGACGATCACCGACCTCCTCGGTGCGGTGAACGCGAGTTGCGGTGGCGCGCACCCGTATGCGTTCATCAATACCGGCGGCACGCTCGGTACCGACGCGATCCGCGTCGCGCAGATCTACCGCACCGGCGTCCTGTCGCCGGTCGGTTCGCCACTGGTCGATCTGGATCCGATCCACAACCGCCCGCCGACCGCGCAGACCTACGATGTGGTCGATGCGACGAACCCGGCGTTCGGCAAGCGCTTCACGGTCGTCGCGAACCACTTCAAGTCGAAGGGCAGTTGCCCGGCAAGCGGCGTGGATAGCGACCAGCTCGACGGCCAGAGCTGCTGGGCTGCGACGCGTACGCTGCAGTCCACGCGCCTGCTCACCTGGGTCAACGGCACCGTGATTCCTGCCGCCGGCGATCCCGACGTGTTGCTGCTCGGCGACTTCAATTCGTATGCGCACGAAACGCCGGTGACCGCGATCGAAGCGGGCGGCTACCACGATCTGGAAACCGAACTGCATGGCGTGAATTCGTACTCGTATCTGTTCAGCGGCGAGCTCGGTCATCTCGACTTCGCATTCGCGAGCAACAGCTTCGCCAGTCAGGTCACGGGCGCGGACGCCTGGCACATCAATGCCGACGAAGCCGACCTGTTCGACTACAACGATGAAATCAAGGACACCGGCGAAGCCGCGTTCGAGGAAAAGCCTGACGGTTCCGCGCTGTTGCCGCCGCGGGTGGTGTTCCAGCCGGGGACGCCGTATCGCGCGTCCGATCACGATCCAGTGCTGGTCGGCCTGTTCGGTACTACCTCGTCCGACCTTTCGGCCAGCGTGATCGATGCGCCTGATCCGGTGACGGCAGGCAGCTCGCTCACGTATACGATCACGATGACCAACAACGGCCCGGACGCGGCCGGCTCGGCAACGTGGAGCGATACCCTGCCGGCGGGCACGAGCTTCGCATCGTTGAGTGCTGCTGGAGGATGGAGCTGCACGACGCCGGCCGTGGGCGCCGGCGGTGCGATCAATTGCAGCAATCCTTCGTTTGCGCTGGGGAATGCAGCATTCACGTTTGTGGTCACGGTCGGCCCGACCGTTGCTGCCGGCACGGTGCTGAGCAACTCTGCGACGATTTCGTCGGGTAGCACCGATCCAGTTCCCGCCAACAACATCGGCACTGCGACGACCACCGTAGCCACGTCGGCCAACCTGTCGACGACCGTGATCGATTCGCCCGATCCAGTGGTCGCGGGCAACAATCTGACGTACACGATCACCGTGACGAATGCGGGCCCGAGCAACGCGGCAACCGCATCCTTGTCGGATGCATTGCCAACCGGCACGACATTCGTTTCGCAGGTGACGCCGGCGGGGTGGTCGTGCGCCACGCCCGTCGTTGGCGCAGGCGGCACGGTTTCGTGCAGCAATGTCTCGATGGCCGTGGGCAGCGCAGCATTCACGCTTGTGGTCAACGTCGCGGCGAACGTCGCGGGCGGCACCGTGATCTCGAACACCGCAACCGCGGCATCGTCGACGACCGACCCGTCTCCGGGCAATGAAAGCGCAACCGCGAACACGACGGTGCAGGCGGCGCCGCAGGGCAACCTGACGATCACGCCGACGTCTGTGCCGTTCGGCAACCAGACCGTGGGTACGACCAGCGCGCCGATGACGGTGACGTTGGGCAACAGCGGCACGGCGTCGCTCAACGTCACCACGTTGACACCCGCAGCCACGCCGTTTGCGCGCTCTGGCGGCACCTGCAGTGCAGTGCCGATCACGATTGCCGCAAGCGCCAGTTGCACGCTGATCTACACGTTCTCACCGACGGCGACTGGCGCCGCGAACCAGTCGTTGACCGTGACGGCCAATGCACCGGGCTCGGGTACGATCGTGTTGTCGGGCACCGGCACCACGCCACAGGCGGACGTATCGCTGACGATC
>JBDSBK010000124.1:0-3601 GCA_039921645.1 Dokdonella sp. | reverse complement strand
GCGGTGAGTATCTCGCTCTCGCTGTAGCGCCGTCCGTCGCAGAACCAGACGTCGCCGAATGCGGCCGTGGGATCGTCGGCAAGATCGTCGATCGCAAGACCGAGTTCACCCGCGAGCGCTCGGATGCGCGCGTGGCCGCTGTCGATGAGTTCGCCACCGAGCTCGCAGACCTGACCGTCAGCGAAATGATTGCGCAGGCTGAGCATGCGCCCGCCGACGCGTTCCTGCGCCTCGTACACGCGCACGCGCACGCCGGCCTGACGCAGTCGCCACGCGCAGGTGAGTCCGGCGATGCCGGCGCCGACGACGACGACGTCATCGGCATCGCCGGGACGCGGCAGGATTCGTGCGCAGGCACCCAGCATCAATCCCGCCGATGCGCCCAGCGACTGGCGCAGAAAACGTCGGCGTGCGCCGTCGACGCGCGCCTCGCGTTCGCGCCCGATCAATTCGGACAGCGGTTCGGCCGTGTCGCGCGCGATCGCCGCGAGCACCGATGCACGGCGCAGCAGATCCACCAACGGAGTTCGTGCCATGTCGTTTCTCCTTCGAGTAGCGCTGCCTCAGCGTGGCGCGGCGAACGCCGGCTTGACGCGCGCGAGCAACGCTTCGTCGATCGGTGCCGGACGTGCGATGTGGAAACCCTGCGCCCAGTCCACACCGAGTGCGCGCAGAGTCTCGACGGTCGCCGCATCCTCGACCCATTCGGCCACCGTCTCGGCATTGAACGCGCGCGCAACCGCGACCGTCGCGCGCACGATTTCCAGATCGCGCGGCGAGTTCACGATGTCGCGCACGAAACTGCCGTCGATCTTGATCACGTCCGCCGGAATCTGCTTCAGGCGCTCGAACGACTGGTAGCCGACACCGAAATCGTCGATCGCGACGTGGCAGCCGCGTTCGCGTATCGCACCGAAAAGCTGGGCGGATTCACTCGCATGGGTGATCGCCGCGGTCTCGGTGACTTCGAAGCACAGGCGCTGCGGCGGGAGTGCGAATTGATCGAGCAGCCGCAGCAATTCCTGCGCGAAGACGCGCGACGCAAGCGACTGCCCTCCGATGTTGACGCTGATGCGACCCAGCGGCGGAAGCCTCTCGCGATGCTCGCGCAACCACCGATCCAGATGACGCAGCACCGCCAGGTCGAGTTCGACCATGCGTCGATCCGCATGCAGTTCGCGCAGGAACTCGCCGGGCAACATCAGGCGCCCGACATCGTCGCGCAACCGGCAAAGGATTTCGCCGGAAATCGAACCATCGCGCGCTGCACGTTCGGATAACGGCGCGACCGCCTGAAAATCCAGCTCGACTTCGCCGGCGCGCACGCGCGCGAGCACGGTCGTCGACAGTTGCAACGAACGTCGGTGCGCCTCGAGCGGCTCGCCGCTGAAATGGGTATCCGCCGGCTGCTGGCGCAGTTCGCCGCGCTCACGCGCTTCGATGGCGGCATCGGATGCGCGCAGGATGCGTGCGTCGAGGTTTTCGCCAAGCTGTTCGGCGCCGGCAACGCCCAGATAGGGCAGCACACGCACATGCCGCTCCATCCACAGGAATTCGCCATCGTGCAGGCGCTGCAGCACCGTATCCCACACCGATGCATGATTGGCATGGTTGAGCGTCAGCACCAGTTGCCCGGTTCCAATGTGGTAGGTGTCGGCAATGTCATGCAGGAGCAATGCTGCCCAACGCGGCAGTGCCGCCTGCGCGCGCAAACCGAGTCCGGCGGAAATCTTCTCGGTGCGATCGAGCAGCAGGAAACCCAGGGTGGGCAGGGATCCGTTTGCGCATTGTCTGCGCAACGCAGCGAGGTTTGGCAGTCCGGTCAGGGGTTCGATAAGACTGTCGCGCTCGTGCCGTGCCGAAGCCGCATCGCGCTCGCGGCTGTACAGCAGCAGGAGCAGCACGAGCAGTTCCAGCATCATGCATTCCAGCGCGATGCGCAGCAGCGTCGCGAGATCCGGCAATTGCGTCGAAGCGCCGGCATGACGCGCAAGCGCAGCCGCGAACAGGAATTCCGTCAGCACCAGCAGCGGCATGCTCCAGCGCAGGTTCATCCTCAGCGCCGCTCCGATCAGCAACGCCGCAATCAGCAGCCGATAGTCGAGCAACATCGCCAGTGCACTGTCGATATCGATGCCGCCATTCGCGGCGAAGCGCAACAGCGCGCTCGGCAGCGCGATGCCGACGATCAGCAAGCGCCATGGCACCACATCGAGCCACCAGAAACCGGCACCCGCATGACGATCGTGGGTACCCAGCACGATCATCGGCAAAGCCAGGATCAGCACACCGAAGAATTTCGCAAACAGCACCTGCGTCGCGTTGCTGAGTTCGATCGCGCCGCCAACCTCGACGGGGGGCCAGTCCGTCGGAATCGCGTTGACCGCTGCCAGCAGCAGCGGAAACAGGAACATTCCGATCAGCACGAAACGCGGCATGTCCACGGCCATGAAGGTCCAGTCGCCACGCTCGACCGGTACCAGCCAGCGCGCCGACCAGCGCAGGCCCACGTAGGTCACCGCATAGAACACCGCGCCATACGCATACGACAGCAGCTCGCCGCCACCGAGGAAATTCCTGCTGACCCAGACGCAGAAAGCCGCCAGCGTGCAGGCAAGCAGCGGCAAGCGCTGCCGATGCAAAATCGCAATCGCAAACAGGAAGCCGCTGTGCAGATGCGCGAGGGACGCCGTTGCGTTGACGCCAAAGAAACGGGCCTGGTAGGGAATATCCACCCAGAACAACGCTGCGCAGACCAGCGCAAGCAAGCCACTGAGACGCCACTGCAGGTCCATCGGCAGCCCCTTCCGATTTTGCGTCAGCTCACGTAAATCGTCGCTGGCGCGCCCCGTGGATGCGCAACGCCAACAGCACCGGTTCTTGCGCGTCCGACTGTAGCAACGACGATCGACGATTGTAAGCTGTACGTCTGCGTGCAGGAGCTACGCAGGCCGGCACACGTTCGTCCAACGATCACATTGTGTAAACAGCAACTACGCCGACCGCGCCGCACGATAGCCGTCATTGCCGGGCCTCTACTGAAATCGACGCGTGCGACCGCGGATACATTCGGCTCCGCCCCTTGCGAAATGCGTGGCTCGGGCAACGACGATGCGGATGAAACATGCCGGCGCGGAGGCAAACGTCCTGCCTGCCGCAAGGCGCTGGTGGAGATCCCACGATAGTCCTGGCCAGCGACGGCACCGGTTTGCATCGATCTCGAACCTGGCGCTATCGACATCTCGCTGGAGCAACCGAAAACCCTGCTGCCCATCGCCGCCTTCAGCGCAGTTGTCGACATCCGATGAGGCCCCTTTCGCGGGCGGCGCTGCGATAAAAACGGCACGTCCGCCGCGCACGGGTTCGCCGCCGCGCGCTGCGTCCTTCGTGGAAGACATCGGCGCGAACCGCGTCCAATCCGCACCACGCCGATGACGCAAGGTGGCCCGCCAGCCTGCGTTTTTACGTTTGTACGGACAGGCATGGCAATTTCGCCGCGCCGATCGCAATACCGGGAGGGCTGTAACGTGAACTGGAAATCCCTGTTGTTCTCTTTTGATGGTCGCGTCGGCCGTGGTCCGTACTGGGGCCTGGTCCTCGT
>JBDSBK010000123.1:0-12232 GCA_039921645.1 Dokdonella sp. | reverse complement strand
GCTTGTACGACGGGATCGCGATCGCTGCGACGATCGCGATCAATGCAACAGGACCGCCTACAACCAGCCCGTCGAGAATCGCCGCGCCCAGTCGCGTCCCGCGATCGGCAAGCTCCTGCTCTCCCTCATAGCTGACATCGCTGACGCGTGCGGAGGGTGCCGCATACGGATTCGTCGACGGCAATGGCGGTGGTCTCTGTTCCATGAACGGCATCCCCCTGTGAGAAGTGCAGGACTTTAACCGGCGCCATGCGCGGAAAACAACGCTTCCGACGTGACGGAGTCGCACCCGGCTGGCGCTCGCCGAAGCTGCCGTCTGCTTGACCCGGGCCGCTCTTTTCGCAGCCCATCGTCGCTTCGCGCGCGCAGTCGTGCCCAACACCAACGACGCGACATGCATTGCATTCGCCGCGGCTTTCCACATGCCATCGCGGCCCTCATCACATCGCATGCCTCATGACAGCTGGCGAGCGCGACGCTGGAGCAAGTCTGGGAAGACGTGAGCAAACCGTCGACCCAGCTCGTCGATGGATACGTCAAGCAGCGTCGGCACGGATGGCATGAGCGGGGACTTGATGCCCGCCGGACGAGTGGAAATCAACCTCGGTGGCGTATCCAGCGTGTTTGCATGACCGCTTGACAGTCCGTTTTTTGGTGTTATAGTTAACTACAACACTACTTCATCAATCACCTCTGTGGAGGCTGTCGTGCCGAACCGTCTGATCCATCTCCTGCTGCTGGCAGCCTCTCTCTCCGCGAGCGGCGCCGCCATTGTCGCGTTGTCCAACGGCGCCCTCGGCGCCCGTCACGACGAAACGACCGCTGCTGGCAAGCCGGTTGCGTCGCCCGTCGCAGATACCATCGATGCAACGGTGACCCTGCTGCCCGTCGTCGTCGTTCATCCCGAACCCGACATGCCGACCCTCGCGAAGGTCACCGTGCGCGCGAGCCGGGCCGACGTGGGCGAACCCATCGCCGACTCGAGCGAACTCCCCGTAGGCATCGTGCTTCCTGCTGCGCGGCGCAAGGCAGTGCTTTCCTTCGCCAGCGCGGGTTTTGACATGCCCTACTATTCCTTTGGCAGAACCCTGCGTCACATGAGCAAGGAATGACTTGATGAGCACCGTCTGGAACGATTCGACGCCGATCTACCGCCAACTGCGCGACCGCGTGGTGGCGATGATCCTCGATGGCGTCATCAAACAGGGCGATCCGCTGCCGTCGGTGCGCCAGGTGGCCGGTGATTTTCAGATCAATCCGATCACCGTGTCCAAGGCGTACCAGGAACTGGTCGATGAGAATCTCGTGGAAAAACGAAGGGGACTTGGCATGTACGTAAGCGATGGCGCACGCGACGCGTTGCTCAAATCCGAACGCGAGCGCTTCCTCAGCGAAGAATGGCCTGCGCTGCATGCGCGCCTGGCGCGCCTCGGTTTGAGCCTGGAGCAACTCATCGAAGCTGCAAAGCCCGGGGAAAAGCAATGAGCACAACGGCCATGAACCCGATCGTCCGCGCACGCAACCTGTCCAAGCAGTACGGCGCCACCAAGGCGCTCGATGCGGTGAACTTCGAGATCGAGGCAGGCCGCATCGTCGGGCTGATCGGCCCGAACGGCGCGGGCAAGACCACTGCGTTGAAAGCCATCCTCGGCTTGACCGATTTCGCCGGCGACTTGTCGGTGCTCGGCTTCGATCCGCGCACCCAGCGCACCCAGCTGATGGAACAGGTGTGCTTCATCGCCGACGTCGCCGTGCTGCCGCGCTGGATCCGGGTCAGCGAGGCGGTCGAATTCGTCGCCGGCGTGCATCCGCGCTTTTCTCGCGAGAAGTGCAACGCGTTCCTCGCGCATACCAAGATCGCGCCGGCCATGCGCGTGCGCGAACTGTCCAAGGGCATGATCGTGCAATTGCACCTGGCTCTGGTCATGGCGATCGACGCGAAGCTGCTCGTGCTCGACGAACCGACGCTCGGCCTCGACATCCTGTACCGCAAGTCATTCTACGAAAGCCTGTTGTCGGATTATTTCGACGAGAACAAGACGATCATCGTGACCACTCACCAGGTCGAGGAAGTCGAACACATCCTCACCGATCTCATGTTCATCCGCGACGGCAAGATCGTGCTCGACGCAACCATGGATCAGGTCGCCGAGCGCTATGCCGAAGTCATGGTGAATCCGGACCAGGCGGATGCCGCGCGTGCACTCAAACCGCTCAACGAACGCCAGATCTTCGGCAAATCGATCTTCCTGTTCGACGGCGCCGATCGCACCCGCCTCGCGCAACTGGGCGAGTTGCACAAACCGAGCATCGCCGACCTGTTCGTCGCGACCATGAAAGGAACCTACGCATGAACACCTTTCCCCTCCTGCTCAAGCGCGAGTACTGGGAACACCGCAACGGATTCCTGTGGACGCCGATATGGATCACCGGCGCGTTTCTCGTCATCACCGCGCTCGTCATTATCAGCGCCGAAGTCTTTCGCAGCCACGCGAACGTTCAAGTGGGTGGCTTCTCGCTGGATGGATTGCGCGGCAGCATCAGCGCGGATGACATTGCGAAAGCGGGCAACGGCCTCGACGTGTCGCAACTGGTCATTGCCGGCATGGCATGCGCAGGCCTGTTCTTCGTGACGTTCTTTTACCTGCTCGGTGCGCTCTACGACGACCGCCGCGATCGCAGCGTGCTGTTCTGGAAATCGTTGCCGGTGTCGGATACCGCGACGGTCGCGTCCAAGGCGCTGACTGCGCTGCTGGTCATCCCTGCTTTCGCGCTCGTGATTTCCACAGCCGCGTATCTGGTGTTCCTGGTGGTGATCTGCCTGTGGGCCGGCGTGCATGGGTTGAACGCATTGCCTGCGGTGTTTGCCGCGCATCCGATCGGCATGTTCCTGCGTCTTGCCGCGATGCTGCCGGTTGGCGTGCTGTGGGCGCTGCCGACTGTGGGCTGGCTGATGTTCTGGTCCGCCTATGCGCGCAGCAAACCGTTTCTGTGGGCTGTGTTGCTGCCGGTGCTGGCGTTGATTTCAAACTGGTGGATCGGCGTACTCGGTGGCCCCCATATCAGTGGCGATCTCAATCTTGCGTCGATGCTCGGCCGCTTGCTTTTCAGCATCATGCCTGGCAGCTGGATCAGCTCGAAGTTCGGCGTCAGCGGACCGAAAGGATGGCTCAATCCCGATGGCGAGCATGTCGTGAACAGCCTGGATCCCAGCCACGTCTATGGCGTACTGGCGACACCGGACGTGTGGATTGGCGTGGTGGTCGGCGTCGCACTGCTTGCCGGAGCGATCTGGTTCCGCGGTCGTCGCGTCGAAACCAACGTCTGAGCAGGCTGCTGCTGCGCTCGATATCACCGTTCGCTCCACTGAGGCACACGATGAAAAACAGAATCCGGAATCTGACCGTTGCCTTCGCAGTCGCCGTGACATTGGCCGCTTGCGGAAACAGCGAGAAGGACAGCTCGTTCACTCGCTTCAGCGTCGTCGACGACAGTCATGTCGCGATTCATGCGCACGGCGCCGCCGACGCGATCCTTGCCGCCGATGGCAGCCTGCGCATCGACGGCAAAGCCATCGCGATGACGCCGGCGCAACAGTCGCTGCTCGAGGCTTATTACCACGGGGTCGAAATACTGCGCCACGACGCCATCGCAACGGGCGCAGCAGGGATCGCCACCGCCGGCACGGCGATCGTGAGTGTCGTCAGCGGACTGGCCAGCGGTGATCCGGACAGCATCGGTCCGAAAGTGGACGCAAAAGCCGCGAAGGTCGAGGCCGCCGCGATGAAGCTTTGTGTGGATCTCGCGGCGTTGCACAAGCAGCAGGAAGCGATCGTCGTGCAGCTCGAAGCATTCCGGCCATACGCGCTGATCGAAGAAGGCGACGCCGACGATTGCAGGTCCAACTAGGCGCGCACACATTTCCAAAAAAAAAGGCCGCGAAAGCGGCCTTTTTTTTCGGCATGGAAATCTGGAATCAACGCACGGTGTCGTTCAACACCTTGTACTTGTTCGCGCCATCGGCCTGGATGCCGGTCTGGGTCAGGTCGAGAGAACCGACCAGCCAGAAACGCGTCAAGTCGCGGCCTTCACGACGTACCACGGCCGCCGTCGTGCCGTTCGTGTAGATCACGTCGCCGCTGTGCAGCTTCGCCGGGACGACGGTCTGGCTGATGGTGTGCCCGTCATTGAGGTTCTTTTCCAGCGCCAGTCGCGCCGCCGCATCTGCTGACGGCTCGCTCGCGTTGATCGCACCCGCGCTCTGGTTGGCATCGCGACGCAGCGACCCATCGCCGCGCACCGACGAAAGCACCTGATAGCGATTCGTCGCGACAACCTTCAACTCCGCGCTACGCAGATCGAGATCGCCCTCGAGCCAGTACAGGGAAAGCCGGTTTCCCTCACGACGGGACACCGCACGCACCGGGCCGTCCACGTAGATCAAGTCCCCCAGTTGCAATCCCGATACGGGCAACGGGCCGGTCGCATTGCGTCCATCGTTCAAGGACTGCTCGAGTCGCGCATGGATCGCATTGACATCGACCACCGGAGCAGCCGGTTTCGCCGCTGCCGCAACCGGTGCGGGTGCCGGCTTCGGCGTCGCGGCGGCACGCGCCGCCTCGGCTTGCTGCGCCTGCGCCTTCGCGGCTTCGGCTTCTGCCTTCGCCTTCTCTGCTTCCGCCTGGCTCTTGGCGATTTCGGCTTCTGCCTTGGCCTTCTCGGCGTCGGCGCGGCTCTTCTCGGCTTCGGCCTTGGCCTTCTCTGCTTCGGCGCGGCTCTTCTCGACGTCGGCCTTGGTCGTCTTTTCAGGTTCCGCAGCGGCCGCCTTCGCCGACTTGTCTTCAATCCTCACGAGGACGTTCTCGTAGAAGCCTTCCTTGAGCACGAGACTCGCATTGCCCCCCGCATGCACCTTGGCCGCAATCCTTGCATGCCAGTCCGCAGGCGCCGTGATGACCAGCTTGTTGCCGGATGCGGCGGCCTGGCGCCCGAGGGTGGCCAGCGTCGCATCGGCGCTGCCGCTCTGGAAATTCGCGCCGCTGATATCGGTATTCTGTTGGGCCATGGCGCTGGTCGCGACCAGTGCGCTGGCAAGGATGAGTTTCTTCAGCATTTCAAAAGCTCCGGTTTCCTTCGTTCTCTATCGTGATACAGACATGCGCGAACGATCTGGGCAATGCCTGTCAGAAGCAATGGTTGGGCCGTCCCGGGGCAATACGCCGGATCGCAGGCCGGCCAGGGCATTGATCTCCCGAACGCCCGCAGACAGCTTTTTGAACCACGCAGTATGGCATTGACGAAGGCGCTCGGCATGTGCCGTTCGCCACGGCAGCCGCGGGCGCGAATATACTTCGTACGAACACTTTCGTCGATACAAATGACGCCTGGCCTGCGCTGAGGGGACTAGAGCGACGGCTGTTGCGCACGTCCGCTAGCATGGCGATCCCTGAATGGAGCCGTTCATGTCGAGCGAAGATCCGGGCGACGCTTTTTTCGCCACGCCAGCGCGCAATGCCGGCATCGATGCACTGCGCGGTTTGGCCATCGTACTTGTCGTGCTTCACCACATCGGGCTTCGCCTTCCGCTGCGCAAGGGATTGCTGGCGGATGTCGTGCCGTTGCCGCTTCTGAACGGGCTCAACTACAACGGCTATGAGGCGGTCTTCGTATTCTTCGTCCTTTCCGGTTTTCTGATCGCAACGACCTCGCTGCAACACTGGGGCAGTCTCGATCGGATCGACGCGAAATCGTTCTACGTGCGCCGGGTCGCGCGGATCGTTCCCTGCCTGATGTTGCTGATCGGCGTGCTCGCGCTGCTCCACCTGGCCGGCGCTGCCGACTACGTGATCGCGCACGAAGGGCAGTCGTTGCCACGCGCGATCACTGCCGCACTTGGCCTGCATCTCAACTGGTACGAGGGCGCCACCGGCTACCTGCCGGGCGGCTGGGACGTGCTCTGGTCGCTTTCCATCGAGGAAGTTTTCTATCTGGCATTCCCGCTGCTGTGCCTGCTCTTGCGGCGCAGCGGCTGGCTCGTCTGCATCCTGCTGGCGCTGGCCTTGTCGCTGCCCTGCACGCGCGCTGCGCTGGACGGCAACGAAATCTGGCAGGAAAAAGCCTACTTGCCGGGCATGAGCGCGATCGCGACCGGCGTCCTCGCTGCGCTATTCGCTGCGAAGGTCCGACCTCGAGCATGGCTGATCCGTTTGCTGCTCGCACTCGGATCGGCGGGACTTGCGGCCGTGCTGTTCGTCGAGGGTTGGCTCTGGAACGGTCTCGGCAACGGCACGATGCTGGTGCTGACGTCGGCAACGGCTTGCCTCGTCGTCGGCTTGCATTGGCGCGGCGATTGCGGCGCGGCGCACGCGCTGAAAGGACTGGGTTGGCTGCGCTCGTTCGGACGACTCAGCTACGAAATCTATCTGACCCACATGTTCGTCGTGTTCGCCTTCGTCGCGATGTTCAAGGCCAGTGGTGGCGACCTCCGCTACGGCGTCCTCTGGTATCTGCCGGCGGTGCCCCTGACATGGCTGCTGGGCGCTGCCCTCGCACGTGGCTTCTCCATCCCGTGCGATCGGGCTCTGCGACGCCTGCTGCTGAAGCGGCCGGTACGCGCGCCCGTACTCGAGGCCACGCGCACGACGGAAAAAGTGGCGATCTGAAAACCCAGACCGCCGTTTCTTCAACGAGAGAGACGTTCGCCGACGTTAGCCCCCCGCCGATCCACCGTGGATGCCGCCCTTGGTCAGGGCGGTCGGATCGAGCAATTCCTTCAGCTTGGCGCGCGGCAGTCCCGTGGTTTCCAGCGCGACATCAAGGATCGGCCGGCCTTCCTTGTACGCCTGCTTCGCGGTCGCCGCGCCCTTGTCGTAGCCGATCACCGAATTCAGCGCGGTCACCAGGATCGGATTGCGATCAAGCGCCTCGCGGATCTTGTCTTCGCGCACCTTGAATCCCGCGATCGCCTTGTCGGCGAGCAGGCGCGTTGCGTTGGCCAGCAGCTCGACCGACTGCAGCAGGTTCAACGCGATCACCGGCAGCATCACGTTGAGCTGGAAATTGCCGCTTTGGCCGGCGATCGTGATCGTGGTGTCGTTGCCGATCACCTGCGCGCAGACCATCGCCATGGCTTCCGGGATCACAGGATTGACCTTGCCCGGCATGATCGACGAGCCGGGCTGCAGCGCTGGCAATTCGATTTCGCCCAGACCCGCGAGTGGACCGGAATTCATCCAGCGAAGATCGTTGGATATCTTCATCAACGAGCACGCGAGCGTCTTCATCTGGCCGGACAACTCGACTGACGCGTCCTGCGAACTCATGCCCTCGAAATAATTGTCCGCCGCCTCGAACTTCACACCGGTCATCTTCGTGAGTTCGGCACTCACCTTCGGCCCGAGCTGCACATCGGCGTTGATGCCGGTGCCGACTGCGGTACCGCCTTGCGGCAGCTTGCGCATGCGCTTGAGCGCGTCGGTAATGCGTTCGATATTCGAACGGATCTGCGCCGACCAGCCGCCCAATTCCTGCCCGAACGTGACCGGCATCGCATCCATCAGGTGCGTGCGCCCGGTCTTGGCGACTTTGCGCAGTTCCTTCGCGCGCAGATCGAGCGCTTTCTTCAGATGCGCAAGGGCCGGCAGCAGTTGTTCGCTGACGGTCAGCACGGCGCTGACCTGGATCGCCGTCGGGATCACATCGTTGGACGACTGCCCGTTGTTGACGTCGTCGTTCGGGTGGACCTTCGCTCCGGCGGCCGCGCAAACGTGCGCAATCACCTCGTTCGCGTTCATGTTCGATGACGTCCCCGAGCCGGTCTGGAACACGTCGATCGGGAAATGCGCATCGAATTCGCCTGCTGCCACGCGCTCCGAAGCCTTGCGTATTGCCTTCGCCGAGCTCTTCTTCAGATGCCCGAGATCTGCATTCGCCTGTGCCGCCGCCGACTTGATGAGACCGAGCGCGCGGATGAATTCGCGCGGCATGGTCAGTCCGGAAATCGGGAAATTATCGACGGCGCGCTGCGTCTGCGCGCCGTACAGCGCGTCGCTCGGCACCTTGAGTTCGCCCATGCTGTCGCGCTCGACCCGGTACTGACTCATGACTCACCTGCTCCAAAAAGGGAGCGCGAGTATAACGGGCACGGTTAGGGGGGGCGCGCGGCGACCAGTCACCCGCAATGCCGATGCTAGAATACGCAGCCGCCATACTGCTTCCACCCATGCTGCAGAACCTGTTCTACGTCGGCGCGGCGCTCGCCCTGGTGCTGCTCAATGGGCTGTTCGTCGCGGCTGAATTCGCCCTGGTCAAGCTGCGCCAGACCCAGGCCGCGACACTGGCCGCAAGCCACGGCTGGCGCGGACGGATCCTCGCCAGCGTGCACGGCCGTCTGGACGCCTATCTGTCGGCATGCCAGCTCGGCATCACGCTCGCCTCGCTCGCGCTCGGTTGGATCGGCGAGCCTGCGTTCGCACGCTTGCTGGAGCCCGCCTTCGTTCGTCTCGGCGTCAGCGCGGAAACGACCCAGATCGTCGCGCTGGTAATCGCGTTCACCCTGATCTCGTACCTGCACATCGTCCTCGGCGAACTCGCGCCGAAATCGCTGGCGCTGCGTCGTCCCGAGCGCATCTCGCTGTGGACGGCAGTGCCGCTGTACGCGTTCTACTGGGCGATGTATCCCGCGATCTGGCTGCTCAACGCAAGCGCCAACCACATGCTGCGCGCATTCGGCCTCGGCGCCGGTACGCACGGCGACGAACAAAATTATTCACGCGAGGAACTGAAGCTGATCGTGCACGCGCAGCGCGCCAGCCGTGCAGGCGAGGAATATTCGATGATGAAGCACGCACTCGACCTGCCGGAACTGGTGGTCGGCGACGTGTTGCGCACACGCGATCAACTCGCAAGCCTGCGCGACGGCATGAGCCGGGCCGACGTACTTGCCGAATTCCATCGCACCCGCTACAGCCGCTATCCCTGGTTCGACGCCGACGGCGATCACGTGCGCGGCATCCTGCGCGTGAAGGATCTCCTGCATGCGATCGCCGAACACGGCGAGATCGGCGACGTGGTCGCGCTGCTGCGCCCGCCGATCCTTCTGCCATTGCACACGCCGGTGCTCGACGTACTCAAGCGATTCCGCGCCGGCGACACGCATCTTGCGCTCGGCATCGAAGATTCAGGGCGCGTCGCCGGCTTCTTCACGCTCGAAGACATCCTCGAGGTGCTGGTCGGCGACATCGAGGACGAGCACGCCCGCAGCGGCAGCCATGCGATGCGTGGACCCATCGCGGGGGAATTCACGATTTCCGGCGGCACGCCGATCTATCGCCTCGAGCGCCTGCTCGAACGCGATATCGACGCGCCGGCCGACGTGAATTCCGTCGGCGGCCTTATCATTCATCGTCTGGAACGCCTGCCGGTCGAAGGTGAGACGCTGAACTTCGACGGATTCGACCTCGTCGTGCGCACGATGCAGGGTGCGCGTGCCCAGACCATCGTCGTGCGATTGAAACCCGATCCCCCCGAGGAAACGCAATGAGTTCGACGCTTACCGCCCTGTCGCCGCTGGATGGCCGTTACGCTGAAAAAACGGCAGCGCTGCGACCGATCTTCAGCGAGTTCGGACTCATGCACCGACGCGTGCTGGTCGAATTGCATTGGCTGCTCGCACTCGCGAACGAACCTGGCGTCGTCGAAGTGCCCGCGCTTTCCGATGCGGCGCGTGCTGCGCTGCTCGCCATCGGCGAGAATTTTTCCGAAACCGACGCCGAACGCATCAAGGCGATCGAACGCACGACCAATCACGACGTCAAGGCAGTCGAATACTTCATCAAGGAGCAGGTTGCCGGCAACGCCGAACTCGCCACTGTCAGGGAATTCATTCACTTCGCCTGCACCAGCGAGGACATCAACAACCTCGCCTACGCAATGATGCTGCGCGATGCCCGCGACGGCGTGGTGCTGCCCGCACTCGACGACGTGGGCGCGAAACTGCGCGAACTCGCGCATGCGCAGGCGGCGCAGCCGATGCTCTCGCGCACGCACGGCCAGACCGCCTCGCCGACCACGCTCGGCAAGGAAATCGCGAATGTGCTTGCGCGCCTCGAACGCCAGCGCCGGCAAATCGCCGCCGTCGAACTCACCGGCAAGATCAACGGCGCGGTCGGAAACTACAACGCACATGTGGTCAGCTATCCCGAAGTGGACTGGCCCGCGTTCTCGCGACGTTTCGTCGAATCGCTCGGCCTCGTCTTCAATCCGTACACGACGCAGATCGAGCCGCACGATTGCGTGGCCGAGATCGGCGACGCACTGCGGCGCGCCAACACGATCCTCATCGACTTCGCGCGCGACATCTGGGGCTACATCTCGCTCGGCTATTTCCGCCAGGTACTCAAAGCCGGCGAAGTCGGTTCGTCGACGATGCCGCACAAGGTCAATCCCATCGATTTCGAGAATGCGGAAGGCAATTTCGGCCTCGCGAACGCATTGTTCGAGCACTTCAGCGCGAAGCTGCCGATCAGTCGCTGGCAGCGCGACCTCACCGACTCGACCGTGCTGCGAGCGCTGGGCACCGCATTCGGCCATACCCAGATTGCGCTCGACGCCCTGTTGCGCGGCCTCGGCAAACTCAACGTGAATCCGGAGCGGATCGACGCGGATCTCGATGCCAGCTGGGAAGTGCTCGCCGAAGCGGTACAGACCGTCATGCGTCGCCATGGCCTTCCGGAGCCGTACGAACAGCTCAAGGCGCTCACGCGCGGACAAGGCATCACGCGCGCGGCGTTGCGCGAATTCGTCGAAGGTCTGGATCTGCCTGCGGACGCCAAACAGCGCCTTCTCGCATTGACGCCAGGCGGTTACATCGGCCTGGCCCGAACACTCGCACAAGGGATCTGAATCGCCATGCGGGGTCGCTTGGCGTTCTTGTTGCTCACGGCGTTCGGCGCGAACGGGATTGCGCATTCCAGCGATCGGATCGGGCCATCGCACGCGTGCAAGTCCGGCGCGGACTGGAACGAACCCGCGGCGCCACGACGCATTTTCGGCAACGCCTGGTTCGTCGGTACCTGTGGAATTTCTTCCGTGCTCGTGACCTCCGGGCAAGGCCACTTCCTTCTCGACGGCACGACCGAAAAGGCCGCGCCCCTGATCGAAGCGAATATCGCGCGCCTGGGCTTTCGCGTTGCGGATGTCCGCTACATTGTCAATTCGCATGCGCATCTCGACCATGCCGGCGGCATCGCGCGCCTGCAGAAGGATTCCGGCGCAACCGTGATCGCGCGCGGCGCCGATGCATCCGCGCTGGAGCGCGGACATGGCGACCACAGCGACCCGCAATTCGTCAGTGCAAAGCCATTTCCGGCTGTCGCACATGTCAGGCCAGTCGCTGACGGCGAAACGCTGACGATCGGCGACACCACGTCGACGGCACACGCGACATCGGGCCATACGCCGGGCAGCACGAGTTGGACGTGGGACGCGTGCGAGGCGCAGCACTGTGCGCACGTCGTCTACGCCGACAGCCTCGCTCCGGTTTCGGACGACGACTACCGCTATACCGACGACGCAGCGCACGCAGGTGTCCTCGCGGATTTCCGCACCAGCATTGCCAGGGTTGCTGCATTGCCCTGCGACCTCCTCCTTACGCCCCACCCTGACGCGAGCCACATGTGGGAGCGTTTCGGGACATCCGCGCCGTACGCGGCAATCGATGCGACAGCCTGTCGTCGATATGCACAGGCAGCGCAGGCGAATCTCGACAAACGCATAGCAAAGGAACAGCTGGGACGGGCGCAGTGAGCACGGTGCATCTCGGCGAAGGAGCGTCGTGTGGGCAGCGCAATCAACGATCGCTGGGCTGATGCACGCTGCCGCCACGCGGTCCCGGCAATTCATCCCACCCGGATTTACGCGCGCATCGATTGACGCGGAATCGATGAAGATGCAAGTTGCATTCGACGGGCAGAAACAAGAGGCGACATGAGCAGCCACATGCAGCGTCGTTCAGGATCGAAGGGAGCATCGAAGTGCAGTGCGATGGCCTTCTTGCACCGCGTGCCGGCGCTGACCGTGGAAAGGATGGTGACTATCCTGCTTCGAGCGATGTTCGCATGCGTGCTCGGCATCGCCGTGATCCATGCGGACGCGCGGGCGCAGATGCCGGTGCCTTTGCCGCAACCGGACGTTCCGCTGTACCTCAATGGCTTCGTGTACGCATTCGCGAAGC
>JBDSBK010000122.1:0-3295 GCA_039921645.1 Dokdonella sp. | reverse complement strand
ACGTTCCGCCGCATGGGAAAACTCGCCGATATCCTCGATGGCGCGACGTATGGCGCTGACTACCTGGTGATGCGCCTGCAGCCGTGGACATTGCCACCGGCGCCGGATTTTCCATGGGCGGTCGCATGGCCCGACATGTCGGCGTGCGTGGCCAGGGTGACCGCTCGACTGGGTGAGCCGATGTATCGCGACGATCAGGTCGTGGTGTTCGCGCTTGCGCGGAAGCGCGCGCACGCAGCCGCTCCGGACTAGCGCTGCCCCCAGTGGCGTGCGGCGCGCGTTGCATTCGATGCGGCGCGTTGCACGGCCGCCAGAGACCCTGTCCAGCAGCTTCGGACCCCTCAACGGGTTTTCTTGTACAGTCCCGCGTCAGGGAGATTCGTCATGGCCAGCAATGCAGCGCCAACCCCTCCAAGCCCCGGCGGGCTCTCGTTCGACCAGGTTTATCAACGCCTGCGTTCGATGGCTCAACGCGAGCGGCGTCGCTTCGCCGCCGGGCATACGCTGAACACGACCGCGCTCGTGCACGAGGTGTACCTCGACATGTGCGCGGCTGGCGACCGCGGCGCCTCCCCTCGGGATTTCTTCGGTTACGCCGCGCGTTCGATGCGCAACCTGCTGATCGACCAGGCGCGTCGTTGCCTGCGCCCAAAGCATGGCGGCGACATGCACCGGACCGGGCTGGACTCGGATGCATTGAAAGGCGTCCAACTGGACGCGTCGATGGCGATCGAGCTGGATGCCGCGCTGGCCAAGCTGAAGGAGGCCGACGCGCGCGTGGCCGAAGTTGTGGAACTGCACTATTTTGCCGGTCTCGGTCTGGCCCAGATTGGTGAACTGCTCGGTGTTTCGGAACGAACGATCAATCGCGACTGGCGCGTCGCGCGCGCGTGGTTGCAGCGCGAGTTGACGGACTGACTGTCGCCATTTGCCGCGTTTGAACGTCCTAGGGATCTGCGCTCCGACCGTTCGGAGACGCTTCTGCTGAACAGGTCGGAGCATCCCCACACGCCATGAGCCAGACGTTTGCAAGACTGAGAGCCTTGTTCGATCGTTGCGTCGATGTGCCGGAAGGCGCGCGCCTGCAATGGATCGAGGACAACGTGCCCGACATGACCCAGCGCATCGAGCTCGGCTTGATGCTGGCTGCGGACAGTCACGAAGGTGGATTCCTTGCGCGCGACGTGGTCTCGCACATGGGCGGACTACAGGCGGACGACACGGACGATTTCCAGCCGGAGCATCTGAGCGGAAGGCGCTTCGGCGCCTTCGAACTCGGGCGCCTGCTTGGCCGCGGCGGCCAGGGTGCGGTGTATCTGGCCGAACGCGTCGGCGACGACTTCCATCAGACGGCAGCCGTCAAGTTGTTGCGGCGAGGCATCCACGATGCCGACGAACATCGGCGTTTTCGCCGTGAGCGCGAAATCCTCGCACGCTTCGAGCATCCCGGCATTGCCCGTCTCATTGACGGCGGGGTCAGCGGTGACGGCGTGCCGTACCTCGTGATGGAGTACGTGGACGGCCAGCCGATCGACCATTGGTGCGACGAGCGCAAGCTGGATCGGGATGCGCGCCTGCGCCTGTTCGCCCGATTGTGCGAAGTCGTTTCCGCAGCGCAGCGTGCGCTGATCGTGCATCGGGATCTGAAACCGTCGAACGTGCTGGTCACCGCGGCCGGCGACATCAAGGTGCTCGACTTCGGCATTGCGCGTCTGCTCGACGAGAACGAGGGCCAAACGCAGACGCACACTCCGCTGATGACGCCAGGCTATGGTGCCCCCGAACAGGCCAGCGGTGGCACGATCACGCTGGCGACGGACGTCTACGCACTCGGCATCATGCTGCGCGTGCTGTTGACGGGAGAGCATCCGGCAACAGGCAAATCGCCTGCGTTGCCCGGCGATCTTGCGCCGGAATTGAGGTGGATAGTCGGCAAGGCCTGCGCAGCGGAGACGGAACAGCGCTATCGCGACGCGGCCGAATTCGAGGACGACATCCTGCGTTTCCTCGACGCCCGTCCCGTGCGTGCGCATCCACCCTCGCGCACGTATCGGATGCGCAAGTTCGTGCAGCGGCATCGCGGCAGCATGTTGGTCACCGCAGCGATGCTGCTAGGCATTCTCGCCAGCCTCGGCCTGTCGTTGTGGCAGGCGAAGATCGCACGTCAGCAGGCGCAGCGCGCGGAAGCGGCACGCGATTTCCTGCTTGGAGTATTCGAAGCTGCGAAGGAAGAGCTGCCGCGCGATGCGCGACCGACTCCGGATGTGCTGGTGCGCGTCTCTGCGAAGAAGCTCGACGCTGATACGCAGCTGTCGCCTGCGATGCGGGCCGAGTTTCTCGGCACGCTGAGCACGATCAGCTACAGCAGCAACGACTACGAGCAGGCGATCGCACAGGCCGATCATGCGCTTGCCGTGCTGGCGGCGACGGGCGACATCGACTCGCGTGCGGTACTCGCACTGCACATCAAGCGCGCGAATGCGCTGGTGAATATCGGCAAGCCGGAGGATGCCGACCGCATACTCGGCGAACACATCGCAGCGATTCGTTACGTCCCCGACGAAGTCGCCGTCGAAGGCCTTGCCGCCTATGCAGCGGCGAGGGTCGTCGTAGGTCATGTGGACGAAGCGCGGATACTTGCGCGCGACTCCGCCGCGGTGGCAGGAACGGCTTACGGATACGCATCGCCGCGGGCCCTCGCCGCGACAGCGCGGTACGGCGACCTGCTGGCGACGGCGGGCTTCAACCGCGATGCGGTCGAGGTGCTCGAGCCGGTGCTCGCTCAGTGGCGCACGAGTGCGATTCCGCCCGACTATCGCCTCGCGAACTCGCTTCAGAGCCTGGCGTCGGCGAACTACCTGCTCGGCGACGCCACGGCGTCCGAACGCCTGCAACGCGAAGCGCTGACGTTGTTGCGCCAGATCTACACCGCGCCGCACGAAAAGATCGCCGACGCGCTGTTCAGCCTCGGCACGCCGCTGATGGACGCCAATCGCGACGACGAAGCGGAACAGGTCATGCAGGAAGCAGCGGGCATGTACGCGACGTTGTTCGGGCCGATGCATCCGCAGAACGCCGGCATGCTGGACGGGCTCGGATCGCTGGAAATGAAGCGGCAGCATCCGGAAAAGGCCGTCGAATATCTCGAACGTGCGACGCACATCTGCATCGAGGCGAAGCTCGAGAAAAATCCGGACTGCGCGCGCTATTGGCAGAACCTCAGTGCCGCGTACGTGCGGTCGCATCGCCTCGCGGATGCGGAGGCGGCGAACCTGCGCGGGCTGGAGATGCGCCG
>JBDSBK010000121.1:0-4428 GCA_039921645.1 Dokdonella sp. | reverse complement strand
CGCGATGATTTCGGCGTCGAAGCCGCATCGTGGGAACGCGATCTGGCCGACCTGCGCGCCGTGCGCGAGCCGGTTTTCCTCGTCGAACAGAAAATCCCGCCGGAGATGGAGTGGGACGAACTCGACGCGAGATCGCGCCACGTGCTCGCGCGCGATCGAGACGGCCGTCCGATCGGTACCGGGCGACTGACGCCGGAACACGGCATCGGCCGCATGGCCGTGCTCGCGGAATGGCGCGGCAAAGGCGTCGGCGAAGCGATCATGCGCGTGCTGCTGGAGCAGGCGCGGCTGCTGCGTTATCCAAGCGTCGAACTGCATGCGCAGAGCCATGCGATACCGTTTTACACCAAGCTCGGTTTCGAGCCATTTGGCGATGAATTCGTCGAATGCGAAATTCCGCACACGATGATGCGCCTCGCGCTGGAACCGTTGGTCGGACACATACCGGCTGCATTGGCGCCCAAGCCCGGATCACGCATTCTCGTGGCCGAAGATCGATCGCAGGCGCTGCTGGCGGTCACCGACCTGCTCGACGACGCCAAATACGAAATCGCGATCTACACACGCGACCTGGACCCGGCCCTTTTCGATGTGCCGGCGACGCTGGACGCGATCAAGCGTATCGCCCTTTCCGGTCGCCACGCGCAGGTGCGCATCATCGTGCAGGAGCCGCGCCGACCGCTCGCCGACGGCCATCGGCTGATTGCCCTGGCTCAGCGTCTGCCGAGCGTCATCGCATTCCGCACGCCGATCGACGAACACGATCTCAACTATCCGTCGGCATTCCTCATCACCGACCATCGCGGCTACTTCTTCCGCGTTCTGGGCAGCCGTCTCGAAGGCGAAGGCTCGACCTATGCACCGGGCCGGCACGCACAGCTGTGTCAATTGTTCGACCAGGCCTGGGAGCGCTCGACACCGAGCGAGGAACTGCGCCAACTATCGTTTTGATTGAGCGTCCCGCCCCCACATCCGTCGTGTGCGACTGCAACAAATCTATCGCGAGCGGCTATACTTCCGATATTGTGCCGGCCCTGCACGCGCAGACGGTCGCAGCACAGGCCCGAGGCGCGCAATCGCGCGCTTTTTCGTCTGCATGGTGGCAGCGTGAGCGCAAACCCTACCCAGCCCAGCCTTCTCCAGCAATTTGAAGCGAGTTCGCCGATTTCCGGCGGCAATGCCGCGTTTGTCGAAGACCTCTACGAGCAGTACCTCGCCGATCCCGGCACAGTCGGGCCGCAATGGCGTACTTATTTCGACGCCTTGAAAGGTCGCGAAGCAGGCGACATGCCGCATTCGGCGGCGGTGGCGCGCATCGAGGCGGCGCAGAAGGTCATGGGGCGCGGCCAGCCGGTCGTCGTCGCGGCTGCCGCCAGCGAGGCGCCGTCGCAGAAGCAGGCCGGCGTGCTCAAGCTGGTCACGGCCTACCGTTCACGCGGTCACCTCGCAGCCAAGCTCGATCCTCTCGACATGGACCATGCGTTTCCCGCGTCGGATCTGGAAGCGATCGGCCTGCTGCCGCGCCCTTCCGCGCCCGATCTGGATCCGGCTTTCCACGGCCTGACCAACGCGGACCTCGACAGCGAGTTCAACACGGGTTCTCTGGCCGGCCCACAGCGCCTGAAACTGCGTGAACTCGTCGCCCGCCTCAAGGCGACGTACGCCGGGAGCATCGGCACCGAGTTCATGCACATCTCCGACGTCGAGCAGCGTCAGTGGATGCACGAGCAACTCGAGCGTGCGGCGGGCAACTATGCGCTCAGCGTGGACGACAAGAAGCGCGTGCTGGAAAAACTCGTGCAGGCCGACGGTCTCGAACGTTACCTGCACACCAAATACGTCGGCCAGAAGCGTTTTTCGCTCGAAGGTGGCGACAGCCTGATTCCGCTGCTCGACGAGCTGATCCGCCGCGGCGGTGCCGACGGCATGAAGGACATGGTGATGGGCATGGCCCATCGCGGCCGCCTCAATGTGCTGGTCAACATCCTCGGCAAGTCGCCGCAGAAATTGTTCGCCGAATTCGACGGCAAGTTCGATCATCCGGACGATCCCGCGCATTCGGGCGACGTGAAATACCACATGGGTTTCAGCGCGGACGTGAAGACGCCGGGGCGCACCGTGCATCTCGCGCTCGCGTTCAATCCGTCGCATCTGGAGATCGTCAATCCGGTCGTCGCTGGTTCGGTGCGCGCGCGCCAGACGCATCGCCGTGACGAGCAGCGTGAGCACGTCGTTCCCGTGCTGATCCATGGCGATGCGGCGTTCGCGGGTCAGGGCGTCAACATGGAGCTGCTCAACATGTCGCAGGCGCGCGGCTTCTGCGTCGGTGGCTCGATCCACGTGGTGATCAACAACCAGGTCGGTTTCACCACGTCCAATCCGCATGATGCGCGTTCGACGCTGTATTGCACCGATGTCGCCAAGATGGTCAACGCGCCAGTACTGCATGTGAACGGCGACGATCCGGAAGCGGTGCTCTTCGTCGCGCGACTCGCGTTCGACTACCGCCAGAAGTTCAAGCGCGATGTCGTCATCGATCTCGTCTGCTACCGCCGTCATGGCCACAACGAAGCCGACGAACCGTCGGCGACACAGCCGCTGATGTACCAGATCATCCGTGCACGTCCGCCAGCGCGCGAGCTGTACGCGCAGCAGCTCGTCGCCGAAGGCGTCATCGGCGAGAACGATGCGAAGGCACTGATCGACGGTTATCGCACCAAGCTCGAAGCCGGCACGCCAATCGCCGAGCTTGACCCGGAATTCAAGGACGAGTTCGCGATCGACTGGCGCAGCCACATGGGTGCGAAGCTCGCGCAAGCGGTAAAGACCGGCGTCGCCAAGGACAAACTCGCGGCGCTCAACAGCAAGATCCTCACCATTCCGCAAGGCGTGGCACTGCAATCGCGTGTCGCCAAGATCTACGAAGACCGCGCGAAAATGGCCGGCGGCGAACAGTCGATGGACTGGGGCTTCGCCGAAAACCTCGCGTATGCGTCTCTGATCGCGGACGGCTACGACTTGCGCCTCGTCGGCCAGGACTGCGGCCGGGGCACGTTCTTTCATCGTCACGCAGTGCTGCACGACCAGAACAGCGGCGGCGACTACATTCCGCTCGACAGCGTGCGCGACGGCGCGAATGTGGCCATCGTCGATTCGCTGCTCAGCGAGGAAGCAGTGATGGCGTTCGAATACGGCTATTCGACCGCGAAGCCGCAAACGCTGGTGCTGTGGGAAGGCCAGTTCGGCGATTTCGCGAACGGCGCACAGGTCGTGATCGATCAGTTCATCTCGTCCGGCGAGGCGAAGTGGGATCGTCTTTCGGCACTCGTGCTCCTGCTCCCGCACGGTTACGAAGGCCAGGGCCCGGAACATTCTTCGGCGCGCCTGGAGCGTTATCTGCAACTGTGTGCGCTCGACAACATGCAGGTTTGCGTGCCGACCACGCCGGCGCAGATGTTCCACATGCTGCGGCGCCAGATGCTGCGCGACTGCCGCAAGCCGCTGATCGTGATGACACCGAAGTCGCTGCTGCGCCACAAGCTCGCCGTGTCGACGCTGGACGATTTGAGTCAGGGCGGTTTCCAGCTCGCGATTCCGGACTCGACCGCGAAAAAGGGTGCGAAGATCCGCCGCGTCGTGCTGTGCTCGGGCAAGGTCTACTACGACCTCGTCGAGGATGCCGGCAAACGCGCGATCGACGATGTCGCGATCATCCGCGTCGAACAGCTGTATCCGTTCCCGCGCGCCGAAATCAGCGCCGAACTGGCGAAATATCCGGCTGCGAAAGACGTCGTCTGGTGTCAGGAAGAGCCGATGAATCAGGGCGCCTGGTATCAGATCCAGCATCATTTGCAGACGGTCGTCGGCGCTACGAAGAAGACGCTTGCCTACGCCGGCCGCTCGCGTTCCCCGGCGCCGGCGTGCGGTCATTTCAGCACCCATGTGGTGGAACAGGCTGCGCTCGTCGAGCAGGCGCTGGTACTGCCTGCCGGTTCCGATAACGCCATTGAATAGTGCGGCCATGGATGGCCGCGTTTGATTTTCGCGTTCAATGACGAGCGCAAGAAATACCGAATAGTGCGGCCACGGCTGGTCGCTGATTGATTTTGGCTTTCGAGAACGAACGCGAAAACATGTTGAATCGTGCGGTCAAGGACGGCCGCTGTTTGATTTTCGCGTTCAAGGACGAACGCAAAAAATATCTTGAATAGTGCGGCGAGGATGGCCGCTTTTTGATCTCCGCGCTCATGGATGCGCGCAAAACCAAGGACACCACCATGTCGATCGAAGTCAAAGTTCCGGTCCTGCCCGAATCCGTTTCCGACGCGACCATCGCGACCTGGCACAAGAAAGCGGGCGATGCGGTCAAGCGCGACGAAAATCTCGTCGATCTCGAAACCGACAAGGTCGTGCTCGAAGTGCCGGCAC
>JBDSBK010000120.1:0-6602 GCA_039921645.1 Dokdonella sp. | reverse complement strand
CAGTGAAGAGTGCCGTCGGCGTTCAACCTCAGTATCGTGACGTAGTGTGTCGAACAACCGACCGTACAGCCGTATTCGCCCTTTGTGACAACGCTGATGCCACCATCGTCCAGTGCACGCACGGCATCGATGTCGAACAGGTCGTAATCGGGAATGGAATAGTTGTGCGTCGGAAGCGCAATGCCATCGGCACGTATGCGCTGCCATGTGAGGCTGCGGCCGTTGTAGAAGACGGGCTGCAGCAGGACCACATCCTGCCCCGACGCCACCATTCGTGTTCGCCAGACGACCGCATCCTGTTCTGCCGTTGGAATTGACAGGACTTCCTGCCCCTCCGCATCGAAGCGTTTGATGAAACTCTCGCCGTCAAGGGAGGTGGGCGAGTACTGGATGCGCTCTACGGCCCAAGCGCCGCCATCTGCAGCGAGCATGGACGAACCCCAAGGGGGATTGGCAGATTCGGTCAGCTCGCACCATTCGCAGTTGTGTACTTGCCATCGAACATCGCCGTCAGGCGCGTAGGCGACCAGCGAATACATCAGATTGACCAGTACACCGATATCCGGCTTGGCATCGAAGCTTCGCAAATCCGCTCGTCCGAACGAAGTCTGGCACACGGGAGGCATGGTCGAAATCGACCCCTTATCATCGAGCGAAATGATGTGCGGATAGCCCGAGCACGCCGACGTCGTCTGCACTGGGTCTTGCAGCAGGAAATCAACTGACGGGCCATTTCTTTCGCCGTGGCTTACCTTTGCATTGTCATTTGCGACAAGCGGACGTGACCATCGTCTGTAGCCTGACGAATCGAAAGCGACAGCGGCAATGCCCGCTACGCCGGGCTGCGACGCTTCTGTCTGCGTGGTGAGCACGCCGTCCGCGAGCGGCGTGAAATCGACCGCATTTCGCGTCCAGATGATGGCGGCCGTAACAGGATCGATCCGCCGCAAGACCGGAGAGACGTTGTTGGAGAACACGTAGATGGAACCGCTGTCATCATGGATTGCGCGCGCGAAATAAATCCATCCATCCGATGGAGCTGTCCAGATCAATCGATTGCCGCTCGCGTCGTAGCGCGCAAAAAAAGTCCCGGGCGAAGATCCGGTACCGCCGACGATCGTGGCAGTCCCGTCTGCAAGCACATCGACGTCGATGGTGTTGTTGACGAAGCATTCCGTGCAACCAACGTGGTCTGCCGACAGGCGCACGCCTTCCGATGAATATCGCATCACGGTCGTGTCGCCGTGGTGGTCGAACGAGTTGGCCGACCCGACTACCCAGATCGTGTTGTCGGCAGCGACGGCCATGGCGCTCGCCGTAACATCCAGCCCATCATCGAAATCATCGACAAACCATGCCACGGTTGCATTTCTCGCGACGCGCGTGAGACGTGAACCGCGTAGCGATACGGCTGAGCCATCCGAAAGCACTTCCATGCCGAAATAGTCGCCGACAGCATATCCCTCAAGAGCAATTTCCACGGACCATTCCCGCTGGAGCCCGCCATTGAAGCGCAAGAGTGCAGAGGCATTTGCTGATGCCACTGTCATCACATAGACGCTGTCTGTAGCGGCGTCCGCTCTCAAGATCACATCCGAGAAACTTCCAAGAGTCTCAAGATGCGTATAGCGGACAGCGCCATTGGGCCCGAAGCGTCGCAAAAGAAGACCCCCACCGGACAGGGTGGCGACCACGACGTCGCCGTTCGGCAGGCGTGCCGACAGCGGACCGCGTGTCGTCGGCATATAGTCGTACACCAGATATTCGCGCGAGAACGATTCAATCCATTGCGGATATGCTGTCGGCGGCAATTCGCCCGCATGCAACCCCGAACTGGAGAAATTCGACGCGCCGAGAATTGCCCATAGCGTGAGCAGGAATCGCGAGATCATTGGGCCACGCCTCTCCGAGTGTCGTCACGCAGAGCCAGGATGATTGCGGCCTGGCTGACAAGCATTGATCGTACCATTCAGTCCGAATATCACCCGAAGTTCGAGCCGATACGACTGCGCCGAGTCTGCCGAAGCGATCGGCTAGACTCCGCCGATGGCTCCCACATCGCGCGCGATTCCATCCACATCCGCGATGCACGAGCGCGCCGCCGCGCTCATCCTCGATGCGTTTCTCGACTACAACGAACGCTTCGCCGACATCACGCGGCGCGCGAAGCGTCATTTCGAACGGCGCGACTGGCGCGCTGCGCAAGTCGATGGCGGCACACGCATTGATCTTTACGACGTGTGCATATCAGAGACGCTGGCGCGGCTGGAATTGCTTCTCGACGATCGCGTGCGCTCGCGGCCGCTGTGGGCGTCGATGCGCGACGACTTCGCAGCACGCGTCGAGCCGCTGCTCGATCGCGAGCTGACCAAGACGTTCTTCAACACGTTGTCGCGACGATTCTTCCGCACGCGCGGCGTCGATGCCGGCATCGAGTTCATTGCGCTCGACGACGAGCCGACCGCGGGTATCGCCGAACCTGCGTTGTTGAAGCGGCATGAGATCGACGGCGATCTCGCCGCGACATGTGCCGCCATGCTCGCCGACTATCCGTTTGCGAACGGCTACGCCGACAGCGTGCGCGACGCACGCGCGATCGCGCGCGAAATCGCCGAGCGTGCGTTCGAGGAGGGCGTAGCCCTGCATGCGATCGACCTGTTGCGCACCGTGTTCTACCGAGAGCGGCGCGCGTATCTGGTCGGGCGACTGGTGGATGACGAGGATGGAACGCCGCTGGTGATCGCGTTGGTCAGCACCGCCGATGGCGTGCGTGCCGATGCGGTGTTGACGAACACGGACCAGGTTTCGCTATTGTTCGGCTACGCGCGCAATGCGTTCCTGGCGGATCTGCCGACGGTCGGCGATACCGTTCTTCTGCTCGAACACCTGATGCCGCACAAGCCGGTCGGCGAGATCTACAGCGTGCTCGGACGCCTGAAGCAGGGCAAGACCGAACGCTATCGCCATCTGTTTCGTCACCTCGGACGATATCCACAGGAACGTCTCGTGCATGCGGACGGCGAACGCGGCATGGTCATGGCGGTGTTCACGCCGAAGGACTATCCGATCGTGGTCAAGATCATCCGCGATCGCTTCGCCTATCCGAAGGACATCGCGCGGCGACAGGTCGAGGAAAAATACCGTCTGGTGTTTCGCTACGACCGCGTCGGTCGCCTCGTCGATGCGCAGGAATTCCACGACCTGCACTTTCCGCTGCAGCAGTTCGAGATGGGCTTGTTGCGGGAATTGACCGAGGAATGCGCCGAGAGTGTCGCCATCGATGGCGACGACCTCGTCGTCAGGCATTGCTATGTCGAACGTCGCCTGCGACCGCTCAATCTGTATGCGCGCGAAGCCGCGCCGGATGCGGCACGACGCGCGGTACTCGACTACGGCCAGGCGATCAAGGATCTCGCGCGCAGCAACATCTTTCCCGGCGACCTGCTGTTGAAGAACTTCGGCGTCTCACGCATCGGCCGTGCGATCTTCTACGACTACGACGAGCTTTGCCTGGTCGAGCAATGCCGCTTCCGCCATTTGCCCGAGGCGCGCGAAGGCGACGAGACGCGGCCGCTGGAAGACTGGCTCAGCGTGCGCGAGAACGACGTGTTTCCGGAACAATTTCCGCGCTTCCTCGGTATCCCCGACGAACTGCGCGATGCGTTGCTGGCGACGCATCCGGAAATTTTCGATGCGGCATGGTGGAACGGGCTGTGCGAGCGCCTTCTCGCTGGCGAGCAGGAAGACGTGCCGCCTTATCCGGCGTCGGCACGCCTCGCCGATTGACGAGACGTGCCGCCACCGAGCGTCACGTCAAAGCCTGCCGCGACGCCCCATGACCAGGGAAATCACGAACAGCACCAGGAATACGAGGAACAGGATCTTTGCGATTCCGGCGGACGCACCGGCAATGCCGCCAAAGCCAAGCACGGCGGCAATGAGTGCGATCACGAGGAACACGATGGCGTAGTGCAACATGAGCGGTTCTCCCTTTATGTAGTTTGTAGAGCGCGCATAGGAGAGCGCACCGGCGGTGAATCGATCGTGAGCTGATCCACTACGGCAGATGAACGAAATGGCGAGCGTTCATGTTCGCACGCAACACTCCAATCGAGCGGAGTCTGCCCTGACGCAAGGGTGCGTGAGCCGAGCCGTGGAGTCGCGCGAATGGGCGGCGGCAGCGAGCCGAGTCGAGCGCTGCACTCGACCAGTTTCGGATTGGGGCGACGGCGCGTGTGATAGTCTGCCGCGCTGCGAAGCTCGCCGATTAACGCCGAACAAGGACTTGGTGGGCTGCAACGCTCATTTCGGAAGCGGCTCGCTCGGTCTCGCGGCGCTGGACTTGGCCCTCACTCGATCCATAGCCACCGCTATGGGCCTCGCTCCGGGCCGGCGCCCAGCACCACGATCCGCTTCGCAATCCATCTTCCAAATGAACCTTACAGCCCACCAGGATCACGTCATGAACAAGCTCAGCCTGCTACTTCCCCTCACGGTTGCGCTGGTTGCCTGCGGCGCGCAGGAACCGGCATCGAAGACGACCGCTCCGGCCGCCGTCGCTGCAACACCGGCCGACCAGCCCGCATCGCCGCCGCCGCCGCAGAGCGCGGCCGATCTCACGGATGCGAAGCTCCACCAGGTGCTTGCGGGCGCCTGGCGCTCGGACAAGAACAAGGCGCGCGATCAATACCGGCATCCGAAGCAGACGCTGGAGTTCTTCGGCGTCAAGACGGGCCAGAGCCTGATCGAGATCACCCCGGGCGGCGGCTGGTACGCGGAAGTGCTTGCGCCGTTGTTGAAGGGCAATGGTACCTACATCGCGGCCGTCGCGCAGCCGAAGAAGCCGGCAGGCGAGGATGCGCAGGACAAGAGCGCGCTGCAGAAGAAATTCGAAGGCGATGTCGCCGAATACGGCGAAGCGAAAACGGTCGAGTTCGATTCGAAGGCGCCGAACCTCGGTACTGCAGGATCGGCGGACACCGTCGTCACCTTCCGCAATGTGCACAACTGGGTTATGAGCGACACCGCGCCGCTGATGTTCAAGGCGTTCTTCGACGTGCTCAAGCCGGGCGGCACGCTCGGTGTGGTCGATCATCGCGCTGCTGCCGATGCCGATCTTGCGAAGATCAAGCAGTCCGGTTACCTGCCGCAGGACTATGTGATCAAGCTCGCGACCGATGCCGGCTTCAAGCTGGTCGCGCAGAGCGAGATCAACGCGAATGCGAAGGACACAAAGGACTACGAGAAAGGCGTGTGGACGTTGCCGCCGACGCTCGATCTCGGCGACAAGGACAAGGACAAGTATCTTGCGATCGGCGAATCGGACCGCATGACGCTGAGATTCGAGAAGCCCAAGGGCGATCAGATATTCCAGCAGGAAGGCGACAAGGCCGCAGGCGCGGCCCAAAAGCGCTGAGTTCAAGCGCACATAGCAGGCAGAAAACTCCAGGTCGTTCGCGAACGACCTGGAGTTGTCCCACCCGCGGTCGCCATCGCGCTCGATCCATGCTGATCCTGTTGAACAAACCCTACGGCATGCTGTGCCAATTCACCGATCGCAGCGAACCGCCGCGTCGCACACTGGCCGAACTCATCCACACACCGGACGTCTATGCGGCCGGACGCCTGGACCGGGACAGCGAAGGTCTGTTGTTGCTGACCGACGACGGCGCGCTCGCGCATCGCTTCACCGACCCGCGTCACAAGCAGCTCAAAACCTACCTCGTGCAAATCGAAGGCACGCCGACCCCGGCGGCGCTCGATGCGTTGCGTCGTGGCGTGACGCTCGGCGACGGTCCGACCTTGCCCGCCGAAGCGGACGTGTTGGCCGGCGCACCGGACGGGTTATGGCCGCGCGATCCGCCGGTGCGCTTTCGCAAGAACGTGCCGGACGCGTGGCTGCGCCTGACCATTCGCGAAGGCCGCAATCGCCAGGTACGCCGCATGACCGCCGCGGTCGGTCTGCCGACGTTGCGTCTGATTCGCGTGCGCGTGGGAGAGCATGAGCTGGGTTCGCTCGCACCGGGCGAGTCGCGGATACTGCACGCATGATGCGCGGGCAAGGGCATTGACAGGAAGGACGTCAGTCCCGGTGCTCCTCTCGCGACAGGAGCAATCCCATCGCGGCCAACGCCGCTCCCAGACCGGAAAACGGAGGGCGCCATGAGTTTCAAAGATCATTTTTCAGGACATGCCGGCATCTACCACGAGGCACGGCCGACTTACCCGGCAGCACTGTTCGACTGGCTCGCGACACAGTCGCCGGCGCGCGATCTCGCCTGGGATGCGGGTTGCGGCAATGGCCAGGCCAGCGTTGCATTGGCCGACCATTTCAAACGCGTCTTCGCGACGGATCCGAGTGCGACGCAGATCGCAAACGCCGAACTGCGGGCGAACGTCGAGTATCGCGTCGAGCCTGCAGAGCAGTGTTCTCTGGCCGATGCGAGCGTCGATCTCGTCACGGTCGCGCAAGCGCTGCACTGGTTCGATCATGCGCGCTTTCATGCGGAGGTACGGCGTGTGCTGAAACCAGGCGGCGCGTTCGCGGCGTGGAGTTATGCCGACTGTCGCATCGATGCGGCGGTCGATGCGGTCAAGGATCA
>JBDSBK010000119.1:0-3031 GCA_039921645.1 Dokdonella sp. | reverse complement strand
GTGGTCGCGCTGGCTGCGACGGCTTACGGCTGGCGCGCCGGCTTGGCGGCACTGGTCGGCGGCACCATCGTCAGCGCAGGCAATCTGCTGTTCGCCCTGCGCCTGTTCGGCCGCGGAGTGACGCCGGCGCGCAATGCACTGCGCTCGGTCTATGCGGCCGAGATTTTGAAGTGGTTCTGGCTGTGCGCGACGCTGTACCTCGCCATCGCCGTGTGGAAGCTGCCGTTTCCCGGCCTGATCGCCGGAATCCTGGCGGCGCAGTTCGCGTTCTGGATCACCCTCATTGCAATCAGGTAACCCTTTCATGGCCACTGAAGAAGCCGGCGCGGTCAACATGACCGACTACATCCAGCACCACCTGCACCATCTGCAGTTGAGTGTCGGTGACGGCGTATTCATGAAGATCAACCTCGACACACTGTTCTTCACCGTGTTGACGGCGCTCGTATTCCTGGTGTTGTTCGTGCGCGTCGCGCGTCGCGCCACTGCGGGTGTTCCCGGCAAGATGCAGTGCGCGATCGAGATGGTCGTGCTGTTCGTCGATGGCCTGGTCAAGGAAACGTTCCACGGCAAGAGCAAGATGATCGCGCCGTTGCTGATCACGATCTTCTGCCTCGTGTTCCTGATGAACTTCATGGACCTGCTGCCGATCGACTTCCTGCCTTGGGCATGGAAGAACGGCTATGTCGCCAGCGGCGGCGATGCCGAGCACGCGTTCCTGCGCGTTGTGCCGACTGCCGATCTCAATACCACGCTCGGCATGGCGTTGACGGTGTTCCTGCTGATCCAGTATGTCGGCATCAAGAACAAGGGCGTCGGCAAATTCTTCGGCGAATTCCTGACCGCACCGTTCCATGCGGAAGGCATGGTCGGCAAGGTTCTGCTGGTGTTTCCGAACCTGCTGCTTCGTCTGATCGAAGAATGCGTGCGCCCTGTCAGCCTGAGCCTGCGACTGTTCGGCAACATGTACGCCGGTGAGCTGATCTTCATTTTGATAGCAGTAATGACGCTTGGCGGCAGCCTCGGCACGTTCTCCACGTGGCCTCTCGGTGTCGTTCAGTTCTTTGCCGACTGCGGTTGGACCATTTTCCACATCCTGATCATCACGCTGCAGGCCTTCATCTTCATGGTGCTCAGTCTGGTGTACCTGAGCATGGCTGCTGAAAGTCATTAGCTTGTGCGTTCATCCTTGAACGCGAGAGTCAAAAAGCGGCCATCCGTGGCCGCACTGTTCAACTAAAAGCACTTTTCTTTTTTTCTCACCAAAGAAGCACGGAGACAACCATGGAAACCATCGCTAACGTCGCACAGGTCGCTGATGTCCTGAGCATGACCGTCATCGCTGCGGCAATCCTGATCGGCCTCGGCGCCCTCGGCACCGCGATCGGCTTCGCGATCCTCGGCGGCAAGTTCCTCGAAGGTTCTTCGCGCCAGCCGGAACTGACCCCGATGCTGCAGACCAAGATGTTCATCGTCGCCGGCCTGCTCGATGCGGTGCCGATGATCGGCGTCGCGATCGCGCTGCTGCTGCTGTTCGCGAACCCGCTGCTCAGCCACATCGGCGCCAAGTAAGAAACCGCAGGCATCGTGACGGCCGCGCGCACGCGCGTTGGCCGTTGCTACGCAGGAGCAGACGATGATTCCCAATCTCACCCTGGTCATCCAGGGCCTGGCGTTTTTCGCCGTGGTCCTCATGGTCATGAAACTCGGCTGGCCGCACATCATCGCGGCCATCGAGGATCGCCAGCAGAAGATCGCTGAAGGCCTCTCGCAGGCGGAAAAGGCGCGCAAAGAGCTCGCCGACGCCGACGCGCGCGTTGCCGACGAGATCAAGAAGGCACGCATGGAAGCCGCGTCGATCATCGACAAGGCGCACCAGCAGGCCACGCAGATCGTCGACAAGGCCCGTCAGGATGCCGTCGTCGAAGGCACCAAGCAAAAGGCGATCGCCGCTGCCGACATCGAAGCGCAAACGCACAAGGCACGCGAGGAATTGCGTGGCAAGGTGGCCTCGCTCGCCGTCGCAGGCGCAGCGAAGATCCTCAACCGTGAGATCGATGCGAACGCGCACAAGGCGCTGATCGACCAGTTGGTCACCGAGATCTGACATGTCAAACGCCTTGTCCTTCGCTCGTCCCTACGCGCGCGCCGCCTTCGAGCTGGCACGTTCGGGCAATGCGCTCGGTGAGTGGGCGCGCAAGCTCGCATTTGCGGCGCAAGTCGCCGCCGATTCGCGCGTAACCGCGCTGTTCGGCGATCCTCGTGTTGCGCAGAGTGATCTCGCCGCACTGGTCACGCCGGAAGGCGAAAGCGCGGACTCGCCGTTCGCGACCTTCGTGTACGTGCTGGCCGACAACGGTCGCCTGCCGGTGCTGCCGGAAATCGGCGCGCTGTTCGAAGAACTAAAGCACGAGGCCGAGCGCGTACTCAAGGTCAACGTGCGGTCGGCAACCGCGATGGACAGCGCCGAGACGGACAAGCTCAAGAGTGCGCTGAAGCGCCGATTCGGTCGCGACATCGAGATCGAGCAGACGGTCGACGCCAGCGTGCTCGGCGGCGCGATCATCGATGCCGGCGACGTCGTCATCGATGGCTCGGTGCGCGGTCGACTGGCGCGCCTGTCACAAGCTCTTACCCACTAATCGCAATTCGTAGCGGAACTCCCGCCACAACCGGAAACAGCCATGGCTACCCAGATCAACCCGTCCGAAATCAGCGAACTCATCAAGAGCCGCATCGAAAAGTTCAAGCTGTCCGCGGAGTCGCGCAACGAAGGCACCATCACCAGCGTGTCCGACGGCATCGTGCGCATCCACGGCCTCAACGATGTGATGTCGGGCGAAATGGTGGAGCTTCCGGGCAACACGTTCGCGCTCGCACTGAATCTCGAGCGCGACTCGGTCGGCGCGGTGGTGCTCGGCGAATACGAGCATCTGCGTGAAGGCGACACCGCCAAGACCACCGGCCGCATCCTCGAAGTGCCGGTCGGCCGCGAATTGCTCGGCCGCGTCGTCAACGCGCTCGGTCAGCC
>JBDSBK010000118.1:0-5247 GCA_039921645.1 Dokdonella sp. | reverse complement strand
CGCACTGCTCGTCCTCGAACGGATTGCGCGCAGCGTCTCCGACTTCGATTGCCTCGCAGCGTTCCTCGTCGAACAGGGAGAAGGGCAGGTTGAAACGGCGCAGCAGCTCGACGAACCATTGGCAGGTGAGGCTCGCCGGTGCAAGGACGAGCACGCGCGCGACACGTCCGACGCCGAGCAGGCGCGCGATGACCATGCCCGCTTCGATGGTCTTGCCGAGACCGACCTCATCTGCAAGCAGCGCGCGCGGCGGTCGCCGCTGCGCAACGATGCCGGCGACACGCAACTGATGCGGTATCAAATCGATGCGTGCGTTGCCAAGTCCCCATGCGGGCGAGCGCATTGCGTGCGCGCGACGCGCGAGTGCATCGAGACGGAAGTCGAAGCGATCGGGCGGGTCGACGCGTGCGGACAGCAGTCGCTCGTCTGCGCGCGATATCGGCTGCGCATCGTCGAGCTCGGCTTCGGGCAGGATGCGCTCGCCCGCATGGTAGGTCAGCAAGCCTTGCGATTCGCTGATGCGCTCTACGACGAAGCTCTGCTTCTGCCCGGCCACTTTCTGGCCGACCCGGAAGTCCGCCCGCGCCAGCGGCGCCGCGTGCATCGCGTAGTGGCGCAGCACTCCCGCGGTCGCGAACAGTACCTGCACATTGCGACCTTCGATGCGCACGACGGTGCCGAGCCCGAGTTCGGGTTCGGCATTGGAGATCCAGCGTTGACCGGGAACGAAAGCCATGGGTGAGTCTGTGCAAACGGGTACGGATTATCCGGCTCTGCGCTCCGCATGGATAGCCTTCGCGTTGTCCAATGCCGACAAGCTGCTGATTTCAAGGTTTTTTCTGATAATCGAGGCATCACCGATCCACTGGCCCGTGCGGTGTCGTGACGCGGTCGACGCCATGCATGAGATGCAGTTCGCTCTGTGCTGTGCAACAGCATCAAGTCTCGGATGAGTGGGACCCGGATGCCGGTGCTTGAGATCCCAGCATCGAATCCATTGCCATCCGTTCTGGAGGACGTCCGCCACGCATACCCTGATTCGGATGGCGTGCATCGTGATCGGCACCAACTTGTCTCGCAGCTGAAAAGGCCGCCGGCGGCGATCTGGATACGACGTTTGGTCCGTTCCGCACCGGATATGCGATCCGTGCGTTCCGGCACACATACGCGCTCCGCAACCGATTGCCGTGGCACGCGACGTCCATTCGCATCAATGGTGGCCAGAGGACCTGCGCTATCGGCATCGTGCTCACGAGCAAAAAGCCGCTTCAGCTGTACAGGATCTGGTGAATGGGCAGGATTTCGACTTCGCCGCAGCACGCATGCGGAACAATCGCATTTTCCACGCCACCTTCCATTGCCATGGAGCAAAGGCGACGCCGTGGATGGCGGTCGCGGGGTTCGCCGTGCGAGTAGCGCTGCTAACGGGAAAACTCGTATGCACCCACGTCGATACCGGCACCGGGCGGTCGCGCTCGATCCGCATCGAAATCGTTGGTGACCAGGGAAGCCACCGTCGCCGAGCCCGCGTCGACAACCGGACTGGACGCGTTCGCGACATGAAAGTTGCCGTCGATCGGATCCACCAGTTGCGGGTTGGCGTTCAACGGATTTGCATCAAAAGCGAAACTGTCGTTGCCGCCAAACCACAGATTGCGCGTTATCACGCCGATCGAGTCGTCGAATCCCACTGAGCCTGCAGAGTAGGCCGTAGTGCTGCGCGCCCAGAAAATATTGTTGCGCATATCCAGCGCATCACTCGGCAAAGTCCAGTCGTTCATGAGCACGCCGTAGATTTCCGAATCGAGCGTGTTGTTGTTGAAAAAGGTGTTGTTGTAGATGCGGCAGCCGTGCAGCGTATGGGTGTTGAACCGCAGCCCCGCCACCTGCGCTTCGGTGACGACGTTGTCGAAGATCGCAATGGCATTGGTGGAGCCGTCCGCGATATTGATCCCGAACTGGGTCACATGCCGAATCAGGTTGTGATGGATACGCACGTTGTTGATCGCATCCGATCCATTGCCTCCATTGGCGAACAACTGAATGCCCTTGCCGCTGTGGATGTCGTGGATGTGGTTGTAGCCGATGTCGTAGGAACCATCGCCATCGATGTAGATGCCGTGCGCCTCGTTCGTGCTGCCCTGGATGTCGTGGATGTGGTTGCCGAGCCAGACGCTGTTCTGACCATTGCCGGTGATGCCGGCCATGCGGGACGGATTTGCGCCGCTGGTGACGCCAGTGAATGCAGTCAGTTCGTTGTTGATGATGCGCCAGTTGTCGCCATGGATTTCCTGGCTGATCGGACCGTCGTAGCCGCCGCCTTCGACCTTGAGGTTTGCAATCACGATCCATTTGCCCGCCAGCGGATATGTCTGGCCGTTCAGGCCCGACAGGGCTCCGCCAGCGTGTGTCGCCGAGTCGCCGTTGATGAACGCGGTTTCGGTCGGATAGGCGGTCAGCGTGATCGGACCCGTGCCCGCGGCGCCGGTCGGCGGCGTACCCGAACTGCGGTCGGGCACACCGCTGACGCGGATCTGGAAGCGCAAAAAATAGCTCTCGAAACCGACGCCGCTGTAGGTGCCGCCACGCAGTACCAGAAAGTCGCCAGCGCGTACCTTGCCCCACGCGCCGGCGGTGAAGTCGCTGCCGGTCTGCACGTGCTGGAACGGCTTGGCGATGTTGTCGATCTGGCCGGTCGCGTCGCTGCCATTGACGGGATCGACGAAGATGAAATGGCCCGGATTGATCATGAAGAGCTGGTCGGCATTTGACGGAGCGCCGTCGACCGTGACTCGTACCGGCAGATGTGCGCCCGGGGTCGCATCGCCGCCCAGTGCACCCAGTTGCACGGTGATCTGCTCGATGTCCGCGCGACCTTTGGACAATCCCGCGTAACGGTAGTTGTCCACTTCGCCGGAACCGACAAATACCTTGATGTTCGTGCCCAAAGAGCCGGTGCCGAAATTCTTGCCGAAGATCGACAGGTACGCGCCCTTGTTGTTCTCGCCACCGCTGGTCGGCCCGGAGACGATGTCGGTGTATAGAACGACGGGTGCGCCCCGATCGAAACCATCGCTGAAAATGCGGTCCGCGTTCGCTGCCGTCGTGACGCATGGCGCCAGAAACGCAAAAAGAAGCATGGCGGCGGCATTCTTTGTCATACGGCTGTTACCTCGGTTCGGGATTGACGCAATAGAAGCGTCGAGGCATGCACTGAAGAATACGGTGCGGCGTGCACGGGCGTACGGCATGTCGAAGCGACGACGCTCGCGCAAGCGTAGAGCGAAAAGCCCGGGCTGTCCGTGACGTGCCTGGCAGGCACCGCCGCCGCCGCAAATCGAACTGCGTGTCGTTGTTCGCCGCAATGAGCCGTCGAGATTGGAGCAGGACCGGCGTCGTACCGGATGTCCTGATCTCGATCAGTCAGGCGCGGAGTCGAAACCGTTGGCGAAAATGCTGTCACCGAGGGCATGCGCGATGAATACGCCTCTTCCCCACTGATTCGCTGCGTTGTTGCCGGCCTGCAGATCGGCGATGAATGTGATATCGCCGTGCACATTGATGGCCGGAACAGAATGGAAAACGGGGTCCCCGGCATTGACGGGACCCAATCGCGCGGCGCCGAGATCGGTCTGCATCGCGTCGCCCTCACCAACAACCCGGCGCAGGCCGATGCCGTCGCCGACATAGATGGCTTCGCCGGACGAATCGCGTGCGATGAAGGCGACGAGACCATCGTCGTTGATCGTCGGCTGCCACGTTCCAACGTCACGAATGACTCCTGAGGAGTCGGCGTTGGCAATTTCCACTGTCGTGATTCCGTCGCTGCGCAGTACCACGCGGTGTCCATCCGTACGAGTCGCCGCCACAGCGACCTGTCCGCTCGAATTCTCGCTGACGGACGGGTCCAGAGAGGTGTACGCAGAAGCCGCATCCGTCGCGTGATTGGCGATGATTAGATTCGAACTGCCGTCGCCGGCGAACGCGCGGATCTCGTGTTGCGAACTGTTGGCGGAGGCGACAACGAGGCCCGCCATGATGCCTGCGTCATTGAACGCAGGAGGACCCAGGCTCGCATAAGGCGAGCCCGCGCCCGCTGTCGCATAGGTGGTCACATGGGTGCCATCGGTCGTCGCGTAGATCGTTCCATCCGCCATGAAATCGATCACGCCAGCTGTATTGACGCAGGGGCGGACGATCTGGATTGTGTTGACGGAGCCGGTGTCGATGCCGTGGGTTCCGGTTACGTAGATGGACATAAAATTCGGCAGGAAACGCGCCAGTTGCGTGAACGCAAACGCGCCGCTCGCATTCATGCAAGGGCCGCTGTCGGAATAGGCGTGGTCCGAATAGACGAAATTACCGAGGCCGCCCGTTCCCGACCAGATGGCCGAAATATACGGGGCCCCGCTGCCGCTGTTGTCCGGCATGACGGCAAAAAATGCGATGCGCGCATTCGCGTCGATTGCCGCGCTGCTGTCGATGGTTGCGTCGGCAGGCAGATTGAACGCGGTGACGGATGCACCCGGGCTGCTGCGAGCCTGCAGCTTCGCATTGAATGACAGGGGGAGTGCAGCGAACGTCGTATTGACGTGGGCTACCGCGCCGATAGCAATGCCGGAAAAAAGCAGGATGGCCTGTTTCATCGAGAACCCTCCGTACCGCACTGCGTCCGCTGGTGCGCGATCGTGATTCATGAATCTTGCTAACGAGCATAGGCCGGCGAGCCCGCGCCCACGAACGTGCACATGCAGCCCGGATACGTCCTCAATCGAAGCCATCCGTAAAAATGCCGTCGTGCAACGCGTACGCGACGAACACGCCGCTGCCCCATTCCGTCTGGTTGTCACCCTGCGGGTAAACCCCGGCGACGAATGCGATGTCGCCGTTCGCATTGATGGCCGGTTTGCCGGCAAAGACGGGGTCGCTGGCATTGTTCTGTCCGAGCTGCGCCGTTCCAAGATCGGTCTGCACAATGTCGCCGTTACCGATTACGCGGACGATTGCATGGCCATCGCCGACATAGATGGCCTGACCGTTCGCATCCTTCGCGCGGAACGCAACCCAGCCGCTGTCGTTGATCGCCGGTGCAAACGAATCGAGTTCTTTGATCGTTCCGCCAGCATCGGCGACGGCGATCTCGGTCGTCGTGGCGCCGCTCGTGCGCAGCACCACGCGACGGTTGTCGGATGCGCGGACGGCGATGACGGCAATCGCGCCGTTGTCGCTCAGTGCAAGGCTGTTGTC
>JBDSBK010000117.1:0-8056 GCA_039921645.1 Dokdonella sp. | reverse complement strand
ATATTCCGCGGGGGCCGCCCCGCGATCGTCGGCGAAAGCGATCCACCTCGCAGCCTGATGGAGCATGCGCGCGACATCGGTGCCGATCTGCGCCTGTGCGGGCGCGATTTCCAGTTCGATCGGACCGGTCAGGGTCGTTGGCGCTGGCGGTCCGGCGAAATTGAGCTCGCCTTGCCGCGGCCGCACCTCGCCGCTCCGTGTCAGTTCGCAAACGCTTCCGCGGCGATTGCTGCGCTCCATGCATTGCGCGAGCGACTGGACTGGAATCCGCGCGCGATCATGCAAGGCGTTTCGAGCGCTCGCGTCGCCGCGCGCCTGCAGACCTTCAGCGCCACAACCGATATTCCCGAGCTGATCGTCGACGTCGCACACAACCCTCAGGCCGCTCGCGTACTCGGCCAATGGTTGCGTTCGCGGCCGATCCCGGGCCGGACGCTGGCGGTGTTCGGCGCGCTGGGCGACAAGGACGTGCAGGGCGTTGTCAATGCACTCGCCGGTGACTTCGATGCATGGTTTCTCGCCGGCCTTGATCGCGATTCGCCGCGTGGCCTCGATGCAGCCGCGCTCGGCGCACTGGTCGGGGTTGCGGCTGCGGTCGAATCGATCGCACTGAGTACGCATGCGGATGTCGCCGAGGCGCTCGCGGCGGCGTGCAATCGCGCGCAGGTCGGCGATCGCATCCTCGCATTCGGGTCGTTCTTCGTGGCGGCGGCTGCGCTGGACTTCGCTCAACACCATGGCTTGAGCGGAGCTTAACGTCGATACAGCGCGGCGGACGGTTATAATCGATCTGGATTTTCCAACGCACCGCCACGGGATTCATCATGGATTTGTCGTTGAAACAGCGCCTTCTCGGCGCCGCCGTTCTGATAGCGCTGGCAGTGATCTTCGTGCCGATGCTCATGTCCGGTTCGGCGCCGCGCAAGAGCGCCGAGTTGGAAACCACGAATCTGGCCATCCCGCAGCAACCGGATCACGAGTTCCAGCAGCGTGTGTTGCCGGTCGACGCGGCCGCGACCAAGCCGACGGCACCAGCGGCGCCAGCTGTTCCCGACCCGGACAAGATCGTTGCGGTCGACACCGCAACCGCGACCAAGCCTGCTGCTTCGTCGCCGGCACCGATCCCCACACCCGCGCCGACTCCGGTTGGCCCCTCGAAACCGGCCGCGACTGCGAAGCCCGAAATTGCGCCGGCCGTCACGACGGTGGTTCCGGCGGAAGCGGTCAAGCCTGCACCCGGTCAAGCGGCGAACGGGCACTACTTCGTGAATTTGGGCGTCTACAGCGCGACCAAGAATTCCCAGGAGCTGGTCGCGGCTTTGAAGAAAGGCGGATTTCCAGCGTCGGCAGAGTCCAGCGAATTCCAAGGCAAGCCCGCCGAACGCGTGCGCGTTGGCCCGTTTGTCGACCGCGCAGCCGCCGAAGCCGCGCGCTTGCGCATCAAGCAATTGAAGCCTGCCGTTCCGGGCAGCGTCGTGCAAGCGACTGAAGATGCGAAGGTCGATGCACCTGCGAGCGCTTTGCCTGCGAATCATGCGGGGGGCTGGGCTGTACAGCTTGGCGCGCTGAAGACGCCGGAGGATGCCAACAAATTGCGTGACCGTTTGAAGAACGCAGGCTTCGTTGCTTTCGTCGACAAGGTCGATTCGAATGGTTCGACCTTGTGGCGCGTGCGCGCGGGCCCGGAAGTCGATCGTGGCTCAGCAGACAAACTGAAAGCGGGCATCAAGGAAAAGCTCAAGCTCGACGGCATCGTCGTGACACTTTGACATCGGGAACAGGCATGGGTAGCCGGAAAAGGCAGATCCGCGAGGCTGGCATGCTTGTTCGATTCCCGATTCCCGATTCCCGATTTGCGGCCGCTCAATGAACTGGGCCGACTACACGATCATCGCGGTGCTCGGTCTTTCGGTACTGATGGGGCTTTGGCGCGGTTTCATCGGTGAGGTGCTCGCGCTGGCGTGCTGGGTCTGCGCATTCTGGGTTGCCTGGTTGTTTGGACCGACCCTTGCAGAGCGGTTTTCCGCCAGCATATCCACACCGTCGGCGCGTGTTCTGCTGGCGTATGGTTTGTGTTTCATTGCGGTTTTGATTGCCGGAGCCATCGTCACATTCCTTATTCGGAAACTCGTCGAAAGCAGTGGCTTGTCCGGCAGCGACCGTTTGCTCGGGATGGTGTTCGGTCTGATACGCGGACTCGCGCTCGTTGTGCTGGTCGTGCTGCTGATGGAATTCACGCCGTTTTCGCGCGATCCGTGGTGGCACGAATCGCGTCTGCTGCCGACCTTCGAAAATGGCGCACACTGGCTGAGTGCGCGATTGCCGGCTGAGGTATCGCGTTATCTCGAGCCGGTCGAGAACCTGATGAAGCCGCTGGCGCCGTCGCCACCGTCGAACAAGGCGGCAGTTCCATCCAAAGCGTCATCGTCCGACCCTGTCCATTAATCTGAAGTAGCGAACCATGTGCGGAATCATCGGCATCGTCGGCAAGTCGGAAGTCGCTTCGGCCCTTTACGACGCACTTACCGTCCTGCAACACCGTGGCCAGGATGCGGCCGGCATCGCGACGCTCGACGGCAATCGCCTCCGACTGCACAAGGGCGCAGGCCTCGTGCGCGACGTGTTCGACCGAGACAGCATGTTCGGTTTGCGTGGCAGCGTCGGCATCGGTCATTGCCGTTACCCCACGGCAGGTTCGGAGGGTTCGACCGAAGCGCAGCCGCTGTACGTGAATTCGCCGTACGGCATTGCGCTTGCGCACAACGGCAACCTGATCAATACCGAAGCGCTGCGGCGTGAGGTTTTCGAGGACGATCGCCGTCACATCAATACCGATTCCGATTCGGAAGTGCTGCTCAATGTGCTCGCGCACGAATTGCAGATCCAGGATCGTCGCAACCTTTCGCCGGATCACATTTTCAAGGCAGTTGCCGGCACCCATGCACGTTGCGTCGGTGGCTATGCGGTCGTCTCGATGCTGCTGGACTACGGCGTGCTCGCGTTCCGCGACCCGCACGGCATTCGTCCGCTCGTGCTCGGCGAGCGCGAGACCGCGACAGGGAAGGAGTATGCGGTCGCGTCGGAATCAGTTGCGCTCGACATCCTCGGATTCAGGCTTTTGCGTGACGTTGCACCGGGTGAAGCCGTACTGATGACGCTGGACGGCAAGCTTTTCACGCGTCAGTGCGCGGAACCCGTGAAGCATGCGCCGTGCATCTTCGAGTATGTCTATCTCGCGCGTCCCGACTCGATGATGGAAGACGTCTCGATCTACAAGGCGCGCCTGCGCATGGGCGAGAAGCTCGGTGAAAAAGTACTGCGCGAGATGCCCGATCACGACATCGATGCCGTGATCCCGATTCCGGACACGTCGCGTACGGCCGCGGGTCCGCTGGCGCATGCGCTGGGCGTGCCGGTGCGCGAAGGTTTCGTCAAGAATCGCTACATCGGCCGCACCTTCATCATGCCCGGACAGAGCGAGCGCGTGAAATCGGTGCGCCGAAAGCTCAATCCCATCCAGCTTGAATTCCGCAACAAGAACGTGTTGCTGGTCGACGATTCGATCGTGCGCGGCACGACCTCAAAGCAGATCATCCAGATGGCGCGCGATGCCGGCGCGAAGAAGGTTTATTTTGCATCTGCGGCACCGCCGGTTCGTTATCCGAACATCTACGGTATCGACATGCCGGTCACCGCCGAACTCGTGGCGCACGGCCGCACGACGGCGGAAATCGAGAAGATCCTCGGTGCCGACAAGCTGATCTACCAGGATCTCGAAGATCTGATCTGGGCCGTGCAGGACGGCAACGAAAACCTGCAGTACTTCGATACCTCATGCTTTTCCGGGGAATACGTCACCGGTGTCGAGCCGACATATCTGGCCGATCTCGAATTCGCGCGTTCGGATGACGCAAAGTTGCAGAGACGACAGGCCGTCTGATACGGGCGGCCGATCCGCGTTGCCCGAGGATGCTTTTGCGCAAATATGAAGGACGTATCGCACCTTTGACGGCAGGGTCGTGGATAATGCAGTCCCGCCGTTCAGGAACTGAAAGACGACATGATCGATGTCGCCACTGAAAATCTGTTCGCAGCGGCGCAGCAATGCCTCGCTTGCAAGGATCCTGCGCGCAAGGTTGCACTGACAGCCTCGGTTGCGCGCGCGGTGGCGACGAACGATCTCGGATTCGAAACGTGTGATGCCGTCGCACCTATCAGTGCCCCGGGGCGTCCCGAGCTGCCGAACCTGGTTGCGCCACGTCGGCTGGCGGGACGTGGTCTCGGTTCCCGCGAGGGGAAAGCGGCGTTGGTCCACGCGGTCGCGCACATAGAATTCAACGCGATCAATCTGGCCTGGGATGCGGTCTATCGTTTTCGCGACATGCCGGTCGAGTACTACCGCGACTGGACGCAGGTTGCCGCCGATGAGGCGCGCCACTTCACCCTGCTCAATTCGCGTCTTGCCGAGCTCGGATTCGCATATGGCGATTTCGACGCGCACGATGGGCTTTGGGACATGGCCATGCGCACCGCCGATTCCTGCCTCGCGCGCATGGCGCTGGTTCCGCGCGTGCTCGAGGCACGTGGACTCGATGTCACGCCAAGCATGATCGAGCGATTGCGTCGAGTCGGTGATCAGGAGACCGCCGCGATACTGGAAACGATCTTGCACGAAGAGGTCGCCCACGTCGCAGCGGGCTCGCGTTGGTTCGCCTGGTGTTGCGCACGCGAAGGCGTCGATGCGCACCTGACGTTCCAGGAACTGCTGGTAACCTATTTTAACGGGTCGCTGCGTGGGCCGTTCAATGTCGACGCGCGCCTGCGCGCGGGATTTTCGCAGGCGGAGCTCGCGCATCTGGACGAACTCGCCGCATGAGGCCTGCGCCCGCGGCGGCAATCGTAGCGTTTGTCTTCGCGCTTGCAGCCAGCTGGTCGATCCTGCTTTTGTGGGCAGCACGCGTAGACGTTCGATCCCCTTGGGCGCCAGCAGCCGAGCTTTCCTTGCCCGGCAGCCGCTTCCACTCGGTAGCCGGTTCAGCTACTCCCGAGGCGCAGCATCTGCGCATCGAAGCGGCCGCAAAGGACGCTACGGTCCTGCAAGCCACCGCGTTGGCGAACATCGCCGCGAGTGATTTTCCTATCCTGCGTTATCGCCTGCTCGAATTCCCGCGCACGCTGGAGCTTTCGCTCATATTCCGCACCGCGGCAGCGCCGGACGACGTGCAATCCATCTCGCTGCCGCGCCCGGAGCGGAATGAGTCGACATTCGATCTATCGCAAATCGCGGCGTGGAGAGGGACGATTACCGAATTGGGTTTCGCGCAATTTCCAACCGCGCAGCTGGTGCCGCCCGCGGCTGGATTCCGCCCTTTCGTGCTCGCGGGTGCACAGTTGGAATCGTTGTCCTGGAGGGGACGTCTGGCAACCCTGCTCAGTTCGTGGCAAGAGCGCCGTCCGTGGCAACTGATTTCCGTCAGCGCGGTGGGGCCCACCGAAACCGGGGACAGTTCGCCGCATGCTCCACGATTGCCACTGGTGCTCGCGCTCGCGCTGTTGGCGGTCGGCGTGCTTGGAAGGACGATCCTGCAGTTGCGCGGGAAGGCCTTGCAGGCTCTGCTTTTTGCCTTTGTCGCGGTAGCGTGGGTGGTTTGCGATCTCGTTTGGCAACGCGACCTCGCCTATAAACGCGACACCGATCGCGATGTCTGGGGCGACGCGCCGCTGGCTGCACGTCAGGACCGTGTCCCTGATGCACGCCTGCGTGAAGTCGCTCTGCACATGCGCATGACCCTGTCAGGCTATCCGCGAACAACCCGTGTGCTGGTCAGCGCGCCATCGCCATACGATGCGTTGCGTCTGATCTATCACGCCGCCCCGTTGAACGTCGGCGTACTCGCTGGCGTGGATGCCGAGCATGCGGCACCCGGCACGATTGTCGTGCGGTATGCGGAGGATCAGGACAATGTAAAGAATGGCTTGCTGCAGTTCGGCGGAATCACGCTGCATGTGCGGACCATCGAGCAGCGGCCCGACCTGGGTATTTACGCAATCGCAGCGGTGCCGCAATGAACCCGTGGGCGATGATGACCGCGTGGCTGGTGCCGCTATTGCTCGGGAGTGGGCTTTACGTTCTGATCGTTGGCTGGCCGAGGCGCTCCTGTGATCGGCTCGTTGCAGGCGGGCTTGGATGGATCGTAGGCGTGCTGCTATGCGGTGTGCTCGCGCGTTTGCTGGCGTCAACCGACCCGGCGCATGTGCTGGAGCGCGTCTCGCCTTGGGCAGCGTTGATCGGCGTGGGCGGATGGCTGGTCGCTTGGTGGATGCGGGCTTCTTCTCCCGAGATGGTGGCGCCGCCTGCACAACAATCGCCGATCGCGCGCCGATGGTGGCCATGGGCACTGGTTGTGCTGGTATTGCTGGGTTGGCGCGGCTGGTTGCTGGCGAGCGACATCCTGCTTCATCCGACGTTGCCGTGGGATGCATGGGCGGCCTGGCAGGCGAAAGCCAAAACCTGGGTGATGGCGGGACAGATTGCGCCCTTCGTTTCCTTTGCTGATTGGCTGGCACATCCGAAAGTGCTGTTGCGCACCGGCATCGGGTACAGCTATCCGGATCTGCTGCCGTGGACGATGGTCTGGTTTGCCGGCGTCGGCGGCTGGATCGAACCGTGGATCAATCTGGCCTGGTTCGGTTTGTGGGTCGCGCTGCTCGTCGCGCAGTTCGGCCAACTGCGTGCGCTTGGCGTTGCGTCGAGTCACGCGTGGGTGGGCGTTTACCTGCTCGGCTCGCTTCCCTTGCTGGAATCGCACGTTGCGCTAGGGGGTTATGCGGACCTGTGGGTTGCTGCGTTGTTTGCACAAGCGGCCTTTGCCTGGTTGCGTTGGCATTGTCGCAGCGAGCGGCGCCAGCTCGGAATCGTGGTCGGTGTCATCGTACTGTTGCCGATGGTGAAGCTCGAAGGTGCCGTCTGGGCGATAGTGCTCGGTGCAGCCAGCGTGTTTTCTTCGCTGCCGGCATGGTCGCGGCAGCGCAGACTGTTGCTCGGCTTTGCATTCGCAACAACGCTGATTCTTCTGTCCGTCGCTTTCGGCGCGGCCTGGATCAGCGTTGCGCGCCGTTACATCGGCAACAACGCCACATTCAGTCTGCTCGACGTATCCGACTCCTTGAACGCCTTCTGCACGGGGCTTTGGGCGCAAGGAAACTGGAATCTATTCTGGTTTGCGTTGCCGGCCGTCATGTTCGCCAATCGTCATACATGGATTCGTTCGGACACCGCGCGCCGGCTTGCGGTCCTCGCCGGCGTATCATTTCTGCTGATTGCCGGTTTGTTCGTGTTCACCGCCGCTGCACGCTATGCGCAGAGCTACTCCGCGGTCAATCGGCTGATGCTGCAGCTGACCCCGATGCTCGTCGCGCTGTTTCTGCTGGCGCTGAAGTCGCCGGACGCCTCGTTGCCGAACGCAACAGTAAAATTGGACGTCAGTGGACGTGGTTCCGCCAGACGTTCTGATACAGGCTAAGCATCCGGCTTGCCGATGCCTCGAGGGTGAAATGTTCGCGCCAGCGTTTCCGACCGGCTTGACCAAGACGCGTGCGCAGAGCCACGTCGCGCGTGCGTTCGATTGCCGCGGCAAGCGCCTGCGGTTCGCCCGGAGCAACCAGCAAGCCGGTCTCGCCATCGGCGACGACGAAGCTGACGCCTGAGCCCGGAATTGCGCTCGCGACAACCGCAACGCCAGCGCGCATCGCCTCCAGCAAGACCAGACCGAACGCTTCGCCGCGATCAAGTGAGGGCAGGACGAATGCATCGGCCGAGGCATACGCCGAAGCCAAGGCGTCGTCGTCAAGGCCTCCGGCAAAGGCGATACGTTCTTCGAGTCCGCGCGCGCGCGCCTGCATCCGCAGCTCCGCTTCGCATTCCCCGTTGCCTATCAAAAGCAGGGTTGCATCGCCGACGTCAGCAAGAGCGTCGATCAGAACATTGAAGCCCTTGTAGCGACTGAGGCGACCCACTGCGAGCAGGCGCAACCCAGGCAGCGCGGGCCACAGATCG
>JBDSBK010000116.1:0-3208 GCA_039921645.1 Dokdonella sp. | reverse complement strand
TACTTGACCTGGTCGACCATCCATTCGACGGTCGCCTTGATCTGCGCGTCGTTCAGGGCCGGATTGCCGCCCTTGGCCGGCATGATGCCCGCCTTGCCGGTGTAACCCTCGGTAGCATGCTTGATCAGCATGGCAACGCCTTGCGCAACGCGCGGTGCCCATGCGGCCTTGTCGCCGACCTTCGGTGCGCCCGCAATGCCGGCCAGATGACAGCTCTGGCACAGGTTGCCGAAGATCGTCTTGCCATCGGTGGTGCCGCCATACGCCACCTGTGCCGCCGCGGACTTCGCCGCTGCATCCGCGGCTGCCTGCATCGCCGCACGACCGGTATCGCCGGCATACACGGCGCCGACCGGTGCGATGCGCTGCTCGACGAGCGCCTGCTTGTCCGGATTCTGCGGCGGCGGATGATCGCCATAGATGTGCGCGGCCAACGCCATCAGCACCAGGGCGACGATCACCAGGAAGCCGATCAGCATTGCAAAATGCTTGAGGAACGCCGAGTCGGTCGGGGTGATGGGATTGGTCACAGGGCCTACCTCTGCAGAAGCGCGTCCGCGGCACGAAGCCGGCAGCCGGGCAAAAAAGTCCGTCAAGTATAACGGCCGCATCCGGGGCGCGGAAGGCGGCGCGAGATGCCATCGCTGGCGGCGGACGATCGGCTCGGCAATGCGTCGATCAGGTGGTCACCGTCATTCGTGTGCAGGCCAATGGGCCGAAAAGCAGCCCCTGTCGGGCCACGACGCTGCCGACAATGGCGACCATGGGGAGCCATCGGATTGCGGAAATTTCCATGCGCTCACGATACCGCGAAGCGCACGGCGACATCGGTCGCCGTCAGTCCGCCATTCGCGCGGCCCGGCGCGCGACGGTGGATTGCGGACGAAGAAGCCGGCAGCGCAGGCGAAGCGGCGATCGAGGTTCGCTGCGACCCTCCGCACTCACAAGAACACACTCAGTGCAGCGATCGGGGTAATCGAACTCGGGTTGTGTCCACGTGCGGCGATGAAACGCATGCCGAAAATGACGCCGATCCGGGACGACGTGTTGTATTCGATGGCCGGCACGACGGCGAACGTGTCGAATGCCTTCGCCCCCGCTTGCACTACCCGCGTGCCGGTCGCGTCGCGCAACCGCGTCGGAGCGTCGTGGCGGTAGTAAAAGTCGGTGGCGAGTACCCAACGGCGTGTCAGGCTGTATTCCCAGGCGTTGTCGAAGAAGACGCTCGCGCCGGGTCGTGCATCGCCGTCGAATCCCACCGGAGTGCCGTAGACACTGAGATCGTGGACGTTGGCCCGGCCCGAGAACGAACCACCGACGTTGAGACGCCCGCGCAGGATGCGGCCGTTTTTGAGCCAGAAATACTGCTGCGCATAGACGCCCAACGTGGTCGTGTACGCGCCATTTCCAAAGCCGTTGCTCTGGCGGTCGAGCCGATCGTACCGACCGACCGGCAAGCTCTCCTCGATCGCGATCGCGATCGCCGGTACGCGCGTTTCGGGCGAATAGGTCGTCAGCGCGTACTGCGCATGCAGCGTGAGGTCACCGATGCCGATGCGCGAACTGCCGCCGCCGCCGTAGATGGAGGTATAGCCGAACAAGGGCCGCATGCCGAGCGTCCATCGTTCGCTCGCACCATAGAGCAGGTAGGTTTGCGAGCCGTACCCGTCGACGTGCGCGGCGCTGACGTCGTACACGTAGGATTCGACATAGGCGTGACCCGGTGGAAGCGGCGCCGGCGAGTTGGCGATGACCGGACCAGTCCACCACGCGTCCTCGAGTCGCTGCGGTTCCGGCTGCGCGGACATGGTCGTCGCCGCTTTCTGCGGCGCGTCCGATCCGCGGTCGCTCTGCGCAGTGATCGGGGCGGACGAAGCGCCGAAGTCCGCTTGAGCGAACGCCGGCGCTGCCAACAACCCCAGTACCAGCACCAGCGCGCATCGCATTGGGCCGGGTCGAAGCCCGCTTCGCGTCATGGTTTGCGGAATTTGTAGATGAACTGGTCGGTGCGTCCCTGGATCGTCGGATCGAACGGACCTGCGGTGTGCGGATCGTCGGTATTCGCCAGCACCTTGCTCTCGCCTGCGAACTGGAACCCGGCGGCTTCGACTTCCCGCCGCACGACCGCGGGGTCGATTCTGTGCAGCGTATCGGTCACGGTCGGCGGCGATCCCGACGCGGCAACATGGTCGAGCACGATGTAGATGCCACCCGGTTTCAGCGCCGCAAGGACCGCGCGGTTGAACGCGGCCATGTCGACCGGCCCCATGAACGGGTCCTTGAGGTCGTGGTAGTTCTGCGAAATCCAGAACAGGTCGAGTTTTTCCGGATATGCCGCGGCGGCGAGTGGTGCCGCGGCATTGACGCTGACGTTGGCATGACCGACGACGAAACTCTGGATGTCCGCGATGCCCTTGACGATGTTGGGGTACTGGAACAACGGGCTCGGCACGCTGGCATAGACGTGTCCATCCGGCCCCACTATGTCGGCGAACAGCCGGGTGAAATAGCCAGCGCCCGCAGCGTAGTCGGCGACTTTGTCGCCTTGCTTGATCCCCGCGAAAGCGAGCACGGCGGCAGGCTTGCGGTTCGCATCACGAGCAGCATCCGCCGCCGGTCGTGTTGAATCGGCGATCGCGGCGGCGATGCGATCAGGTTTCGCGTCCGCTGCATGATCGATCACCGGCCATCCGCACAGGGCAACTGCCATCGTCAGGGCAAGCGCTGCGCGTCGACAGACGATCTTGTCGAACAGGGCGTTGTCCTGGATCCGCGCAAGCACCCGCAACAGGGAATGGACGGCGAGCGTTGGTCGCGGCAACCGCTTGAATTTGAAATTCATCGTCGAAACTCCAGGCCTGTGGGTGCGAGCGGATATCGCCCGAGTGGACGCCGATTATGCGAGCAGGCTTTTCACGAAGAAGAGCCATCCACGGGAAATTCACCTGGTCCATTTCTTTCCGTGAGTGCCGTGGGCCGTTTCTTGGAAGTCGATATCGGCGACCGACGCCGAACGCGAGAGGCAACGCGATGGCTTCACCGCCGATTGCGTGCGGCCATCCTGACGGGACGCCTGCCGCCTGCACGGCAAGCGACGGTCATGTCCGACGTCTCCCGCATTACCCCGCGCGGCGCCGTAGTCGAGGACGACTACGACGGCGAGTTCCGCTCGCGGCATGCACCCCGCTGTGATCGCCAGGCCGGATGT